>NZ_JBFBBD010000112.1:0-19991 GCF_040689515.1 Streptomyces sp. NPDC051173 | reverse complement strand
TGCCTCCGGGCCGAGGGGCGGCACCAGCCCCTCGGCCGCGGCGCGGGTCAGCAGCCCGCGCACCGCGGCGTAGCCGTCCTCACCGAGGTCGGCGGCCACCCCCACCCGGTCACCGAAATGTTGCCGCGGGATGAAATCCGCAGCCCAGCGCGTTGGGCCCTCCGGACGAGAAACGTGGGGACAGCGGGAGGTCTCGGGTGGGAACGACTGATGTGACCGGCCAAGGATGGGCCAGGCGCCTGGCAGGACACTGCTGGCACTACCGCCGCACCGTGCTGCTCGCGCTCGGGTCCTCCCTCGTCGGCATGGCCGTCATGGCCCTCGTCCCCCTCATACCCAAGCTGATCATCGACGACGTCATAGGCGCCAAGGACCGCCCGCTGGCGCCCTGGGCCACGCTGCTGATCGTCGCCGCGGTCGTCGTCTACGGCCTCACCTACCTCCGCCGCTACTACGGCGGGCGCCTCGCCCTCGACGTCCAGCACGACCTGCGGACCGAGATGTACGCGTCGATAGCCCGGCTCGACGGCAGACGCCAGGACGAGCTCTCCACCGGCCAGGTCGTCGGCCGCGGCACCAGCGACCTCCAGCTGGTCCAGAGCCTGCTGTTCATGCTGCCGATGATGATCGGCAACATCCTGCTGTTCCTGATCTCGCTGGCCGTCATGGTCTTCCTCTCGCCGCTGCTCACGGTCATCGCCCTGGCCGTCGCACCGGCGCTGTGGTTCCTGGCGAAGCGCAGCCGCGTCAAGCTCTTCCCGGCCACCTGGTACGCCCAGGGCCAGGCCGCCGCGGTCGCGGGCGTCGTGGACGGCGCCGTCACCGGCGTGCGCGTCGTCAAGGGCTTCGGCCAGGAGGCGCAGGAAGCCGGGAAGCTGCGCGAGGTCAGCCGCAGGCTGTTCGCCGGACGGCTGCGCACCGTGCGGCTCAACTCCCGCTACACCCCCGCCCTCCAGGCCGTACCGGCCCTCGGCCAGGTCGCCATGCTGGCCGTCGGCGGCTGGATGGCCACGCGGGGCCAGATCACCCTCGGCACCTTCGTGGCCTTCTCGACCTACCTCTCGCAGCTCGTCGGCCCCGTGCGGATGCTCACCATGATGCTGACGGTCGGCCAGCAGGCCCGCGCCGGAGTGGAGCGTGTCTTCGAGCTCATCGACACCGAACCGGTCGTCGAGGAGCGCCCCGGCGCCCACACGCTGCCCGAGGACGCCCCGGCCACCGTCGAGTTCGACGGCGTCACCTTCGGCTACGACCCGGACCGGCCCGTCCTCGCCGACTTCTCCCTGCGCGTCGAGCCCGGCGAGACCGTCGCCGTCGTCGGCGCCTCCGGCAGCGGCAAGTCCACGGTCTCGCTGCTCCTGCCGCGCTTCTACGACGTCACCGCCGGCGCGGTACGGGTCGGCGGCCACGACGTGCGCGACCTGACGCTGCCCTCGCTCCGGGCGGCCATCGGGCTCGTGCCGGAGGACAGCTTCCTCTTCTCCGCCTCCATCCGCGACAACATCGCCTACGGGCACCCCGACGCCACCGACGAGGAGATACGGGCCGCGGCGCGCGCCGCACAGGCCGACGGCTTCATATCCGAACTGCCCGACGGCTACGCCACCGAGGTCGGCGAACAGGGCCTCACCCTCTCCGGCGGCCAGCGCCAGCGCATGGCCCTCGCCCGCGCCATCCTCACCGACCCCCGCCTGCTGCTCCTGGACGACGCGACCTCCGCGGTCGACGCCCGCGTGGAGCACGAGATCCACGAGGCCCTGCGCGGCGTCATGGCGGGCCGCACGACCCTCCTCATCGCCCACCGCGCCTCCACCCTGGCGCTCGCCGACCGCATCGCCGTCCTCGACGGCGGCCGCCTCGCCGACATCGGCACGGCGGAGGAGCTGGAGAGCCGCTGCGCGCTCTACCGCGAGCTGCTCACCGACCCCGAGGAACTGGCGGGCGTGGCGAAGGACCCCGCGGGCCTCGCCCCGGCCGCCGGACCCCTGGCCCTCGCCGGCTCCTTCGGCGGCGAGGCGGCGGCCACCGGCCTCGCGGACCCCGTGGCCGTGCCCCGCACCAGGCGACGCGTCGTCGACGGCGTCACACCGTCCCTGTGGGTCCGCAAGGACGCCGAGGAGACCGCCGGCACCGCTGACACCGCCGGGATGCCCGCCACCCCCGAGCTGCTCGCCAAGGTCGCCGCGCTGCCGCCCGCGACCGACACCCCCGACGTCGACGAGGAGCGCGCCGCCCGGCCCGAGGAGTCGTACGGCCTGCGGCAGTTGCTGCGGGGCTTCGGGGCGCCGCTCGCGCTGGGCCTGCTGCTGGTGGTCGTGGACGCGGTGGCGGGCCTGCTGCTGCCCATCCTGATCCGGCACGGCATCGACCAGGGTGTCCAGCGCATGGCCCTCGGCGCCGTCTGGGCCGCCTCCGGCCTCGCGCTGGTCGTCGTGATCGGCCAGTGGGCCGCGCAGGTCGCCGAGACCCGGCTGACCGGCCGCACGGGCGAGCGCGTGCTCTACGCCCTGCGTGTGAAGATCTTCGCCCAGCTCCAGCGGCTCGGGCTCGACTACTACGAGCGCGAGCTCACCGGCAAGATCATGACCCGGATGACGACGGACGTGGACGCCCTGTCGTCCTTCCTCCAGACCGGCCTGATCACCGCTGTCGTCTCCGTCCTCACCTTCTTCGGCATCCTCGTCGCCCTCCTCGTCCTCGACGTCGAGCTGGCCCTCGTCGTCCTCGCGACCCTGCCGCTGCTGGTCGTCGGCACGGTGATCTTCCGCAGGAAGAGCGTCAAGGCGTACGAGCTCGCCCGCGAGCGCGTCGGCTCCGTCAACGCCGACCTCCAGGAGAGCGTCGCCGGGCTGCGCGTCGTGCAGGCGTTCCGCCGCGAGGAGACCGGCGCCCGGCGGTTCGCCGAGCGCAGCGACGGCTACCGGCAGGCGCGGGTGCGCGGCCAGTGGCTGATCTCGGTCTACTTCCCGTTCGTCCAGCTGCTGTCGTCCGTCGCGGCGGCCGCGGTGCTGATCGTGGGCGCGGGCCGGGTGAGCGACGGCACGCTGACGGCGGGCGCGCTGGTGGCGTACCTGCTCTACATCGACCTGTTCTTCGCGCCCGTGCAGCAGCTGTCGACGGTCTTCGACGGCTACCAGCAGGCGACGGTCTCCCTCGGCCGCGTGCAGGGGCTGCTGCGCGAGCCCACCACGACCCCGGTGGCCGCCGAGCCGCGCGCGGTGCGGGAGTTGAGCGGCGCGATCGCCTTCGACGGCGTGCACTTCCACTACGGCGACGGGGAGCCGGCGCTGACCGGCATCGACCTGAGCGTCCCCGCCGGGCAGACGGTCGCGTTCGTCGGTGAGACGGGCGCGGGCAAGTCCACGCTCGTCAAGCTGGTGGCGCGGTTCTACGACCCGTCCTCCGGCGCCGTCCGGGTCGACGGCCACGACCTGCGCGACCTGGACCCCACCGGCTACCGGCACCGGCTCGGCGTCGTCCCGCAGGAGCCCTACCTCTTCCCCGGCACGGTGCGCGACGCCATCGCGTACGGCCGCCCCGACGCCACCGACGCCGAGGTCGAGGCCGCGGCCCGCGCCGTGGGCGCGCACGGGATGATCGCCGGGCTGGAGGACGGCTATCTGCACCGGGTCACCGAGCGTGGCCGCAATCTCTCGGCCGGCCAGCGGCAGTTGATCGCCCTGGCCCGCGCGGAGCTGGTCGACCCGGACATCCTGCTCCTGGACGAGGCCACCGCCGCGCTCGACCTGGCCACGGAGGCACTGGTCAACCAGGCCACGGACCGGCTGGCGGGCACGCGCACGACCCTCGTCGTCGCCCACCGCCTCACCACCGCGGCCCGCGCGGACCGTGTGATCGTCCTCTCCCGCGGCCGCGTGGCGGAGGACGGCACGCACGAGGAACTCCTCGCGCTGGACGGCCATTACGCACAGCTGTGGCGCACGTTCACGGGGGCCACGATCGCGGCTTGAGGGCCCGGGACGGGCTGGGCGCGTTCCCTTGCGCGACAACGCGCCCAGCCTGTCCGGCGGTTGCCCGTAGCACCGCGGAAGTAACCGAACACGCTCAAGACAAACACCCGTCCGCCCCGGTAGGTTCACCGCGACCTATGCGAACCCAAGGGGAGGGCGAATGCGCAAGGTACTCAGATGGCTGCTGGCGCTGACGGTGCTCTTGAGCACCGTCGGTCTCGGAGCGGCGACCACGGCCACCGCGGCGAGCCCGGAGCCGGACATCAAGCAACGCATCCTCGGCATCCCGGGGATGCACTTCCTGGAGGAGCGGCCCTACGAGGGATACCGCTATTTCGTCCTGAGCTACGACCAGCCCGTCGACCACCGGCACCCGTCGAAGGGCACGTTCCAGCAGCGCTTCACCTTGCTGCACAAGTCCGTCGACCGCCCGACGGTGTTCTTCACCTCCGGCTACAACGTCAACACCAGCCCCGGCCGCAGCGAGCCCACCCGCATCGTCGACGGCAACCAGGTGTCGCTGGAGTACCGGTTCTTCACGCCGTCCCGCCCGCAGCCCGCCGACTGGTCCAAGCTCGACATCCGGCAGGCGGCCGACGACCAGCACCGCCTCTTCGAGGCGCTCAAGCCCGTCTACACCAAGAACTGGCTGGCCACCGGCGGCAGCAAGGGCGGCATGACAGCCACCTACTACCGCCGCTTCTTCCCGCACGACATGGACGGCACCGTCGCCTACGTCGCGCCCAACGACGTCAACAACGACGAGGACTCGGCGTACGACCGCTTCTTCGCGAACGTCGGTGACAAGGCGTGCCGCACGCAACTGGGCTCCGTGCAGAAGGAGGCGCTCGTCCGCCGCGACGAGATCGTCGCCCGCTACCAGAAGTGGGCCGATGCCAACGGCAAGACGTTCAAGGTCGTCGGCAGCGCGGACAAGGCGTACGAGAACGTCGTGCTCGACCTGGTGTGGTCGTTCTGGCAGTACCACCTGCAGAGCGACTGCGCGTCCGTGCCCGCGACCAACGCCTCCACCGACGACCTCTACAAGTTCGTCGACACCATCTCGGGCTTCGACGCCTACACCGACCAGGGCCTGGAGAAGTTCACGCCGTACTACTACCAGGCGGGCACCGAGCTGGGCTGGCCCACGGTCAAGACCCCGCAGCTCAAGGGCCTCCTGCGGTACCCCGGCGTCAACGTCCCCCGGGCGTACGTGCCGCGGGACATCCCGATGCGCTTCCACGGCGGTGTGATGGCCGACATCGACCGCTGGGTCCGCAAGGACAGCGAGCGGATGCTCTTCGTCTACGGCCAGAACGACCCGTGGAGCGGTGAGCCCTTCACCCTCGGCAGGGACGCGGCGGCGCGCCACGACTTCCGCTTCTACGCCCCCGGCGGCAACCACGGCTCGAACATCGCCCAACTCGTCGCCGACGAGCGGGCGAAGGCCACGGCCGAGGTCCTCCAGTGGGCCGGCGTCGCGCCCAAGGCCGTCCAGCAGGACGCGTCCCACGCCAAGCCCCTCGCGCCGTACGACGCGAAGCTCGACCGCCCGGTCGTCGAACGGCAGCAGAGCCTGCGTCCGTAGCGGCGCCCCTCAGGTCAGGCGGCGGGCGCACCCGACGGGTGTCCCGCCGCCCACCTGCACATAGAGATCCGTCGACGGCGGGCACGCGTCGCGCGTGGTGACCTCGTCGGTCACCCGGTACTCCGGCGCGTGCGCCCCCGAGCCGTCGCACGCGGTCTCCTTCACCACCCCGTCCCGCTGGGCGTAGACGCAGTCGCCGGTCACCGTCAGCGGGCCGCCGCCCTGCCCGGGGTCGCCCGGGTGCGGCGGCCGGAGGTTGCGCATGCAGGCGTAGCCCTCCGGCGAGCTGTCCTCCTCCGAGTCACCGTGGTCCACCGCCGCGATGTGCAGGACGAAGTCCGTCGTGTCCGGACAGCGCGGGCCGCTCGCCTGCGGGCCGTTGTAGCGGGCGAGGACCCGTGCGGCGGCGCGCCGGTCCGCGCAGTCGACCTCCGTGAACGACTGCCCGCCGCCGCCCGCGCAGGCGTCCTCGGCGAGGAGCTCCGGCCTGTCACTGGAGACGGAGGCGGGGTAGGTCGGCGAGGGCGCGACGACCGAGCCGGCCCGTTGCGGCGCCTGGCAGCCGGACAGCGCCGCCTGCCCCGTGAGTCCCATGAGTGCGAGCAGCGCGCCCGGCAGCGCGCGATGGCGCATGTCGTCCCCCGTCCGTCCTCCTGTGCGCTCCAGCGTGCTGCCCGGAACCGGCGCGCACCAGACGCGCGGGGCGCGTACGGAGGGAGGGAACGGAGTGTGTGCGGGGCGCGCCGCACGGGCCGTACGCGGGCGTGTGCGGCCCCTGTTCGCGCGCCCTGGTCGAGAGACACCGCCGGCGCGTTGAAGGGGGGTGCGCCGGCGGCGGTGCTGTCGGGACGCAGGCGGCGGAGAGGGTGGGTCGGCGACGCTGTCAGCGGCGTACGCCGATACCGCGCTGCGATGCCCCGACGGCAGCACGGCCCTTGGACGGGCGGTGCCCCCGGGCGGTTCCGTGCGGGGCGCGCGTCAGCTGTGCGCGCGCCGCCTGCCGCCGAGCCGCGTCGGGAGCCGCCGGGTGAGCAGCCGCGCGCGGGGGGCGAGCCGCCGGGCCATCGCGAACACCGACTCCGTGCGCGAGCGGTCGGAGTCCAGCACGGTGAAGAGGTTGACCCCGAGATAGAACGTGATCGCCGCGTTGGCCAGGTCGCGCGGCGGCGTCAGCCGGGCCAGCGGCGTCCCCCCGATGACCCGCTCCAGGGTCTCCTCGACGAAGGAGATCCACGGCTCCGCCCGCACCTTGATCTCGTCCCGCAGCTCCGGTTTGGCGACGGCGGCGGCGACGAGCTCGGAGAAGAGCGTGAGGTGCCCGGCCTCGACGTCGTGCCGGTAGACGCGGGTGCCCGCCTCCACGAGGTCCTCAAGGGTGCGGCAGTCGGTGACGGCGTCCGAGAGGACGTCCATCCGCTCGGCGGAGGACCGGTCGAGCGCGGCGAACAGCAGCGGGTCGACACCGCCGAAGTGATAGAAGACCAGCGCCGAGTTGACCCCGGCCTCCTTGGCGATCGTCCGGGCGCTGGACCTGCCGTAGCCCTGCGCCCTCAGCACGGTGCCCGCCGCGCTGATCAGCCGTTCCTTGGTGTCCTCCACCGTCATGTGCAGCCCTCTCGCCAGGGCTGATCATACGGTTCGGGCGGTGGCCGGGGCCGGGCGCGCCCGGACCGGGGCTCACGGCGCGGCACCCGCCAGCAGGCCCTCCAGATACGCCCGCCCCGGGCCCATCAGCTGGACGAAGTCCGTGGCCTCCGGGTGCCACCGGCGCTCGTACTCCCAGCACAGCCACCCGTCCCAGCCCGCGCGGCCGAGGACGTCCACGCAGGCGCCCAGCGGCAGCGTGCCCGTGCCCAGGGGCAGCGGGGCGGTGTCGTCGGCCGAGGCGACGTCCTTGAGCTGGACGTAGCCCAGGTGCGGGGCGAGCGCCGGGAAGCTGACGGCCGGGGCCTCGCCGCCCAGCCAGGTGTGGAGGACGTCCCAGAGCGCGCCGATGTTGGGGTGGCCCACGGGGCCCAGGATCCGGGCGGTGTCCTGGGCCCGGCGGTGGGAGTCGTGGGTCTCCAGCAGGACGTGCACGCCGAGGTCCGCCGCGAGGGGCGCGACCGCGCCGAGGCGCCGCGCGGCGTCCGCGTCCGCCTCCGCCACGGGGCGGTCGCCACCGCCCGGGAAGACGCGGACGTACCGCGCGCCGACATCGCCCGCGAGCCGGATCAGCCCGTTCAGACCGTCGAACACGGCCTCGTCCGACTCCTGGCCGGCCACCCGGACGTAACCGGCGACGCCCAGGATCTCCACCCCCTCCTCCGCGAACCGCGCGGCCGCCGCCGCCCGCTCGCGCGGACCCGTCCCCGGGTGCAGGGGTTCCTCCGGGTGGGCCCGCAGCTCGACGCCGTCGTAACCGTGCGCGCGGGCGAGACCGGCCACCTCCGGGAGGGGCGTTCCGGGCACTCCGAGTGTGGAGAAAGCGAGTTTCATGGGGAGCGGGTTCCCCGGCGGCGTCCGGGAAATGCTTCCCGTACGGCAGAAGGGGGTGACCGGAACGGACACCAGAGCCTTACGGATAGCCATGAACGGTGTCACCGGACGCATGGGACACCACCAGCACCTCGTCCGCTCGATCCTCGCCCTGCGCGAGGAAGGCGGCATCGAGGTGGGCGACGGCACCCGGCTGTGGCCGGACCCCGTCCTCGTCGGACGCAGCGAACACAAGCTCAGAGCACTCGCCGGGCGCTACGGACTGGACGCGTGGACGACCGACCTCGACACCGTCCTCGGCGACCCGGCGATCGACGTCTACTTCGACGCGCAGGCCACCGCCGCCCGGGAAGGCGCCGTGCACAAGGCCATCGACGCGGGCAAGCACGTCTACTGCGAGAAGCCGACCGCCCTCGACCACAGCGGCGCCCTCGTCCTCCACCACCGGGCCGTCCAGGCGGGCGTCAAGCACGGCGTCGTGCAGGACAAGCTCTTCCTCCCGGGCATCCGCAAGCTGAAACGGCTGCTCGACGGCGGCTTCTTCGGCCGGGTGCTCTCGGTGCGCGGGGAGTTCGGCTACTGGGTCTTCGAGGGCGACTGGCAGCCCGCCCAGCGCCCTTCCTGGAACTACCGCGACCCGGACGCCGGCATCACCGCCGACATGTTCCCGCACTGGGAGTACGTCCTGCGCGAGCTGTTCGGCCCGATCCGGTCCGTACAGGCGCACATGGCCACGCACATCCCCCGCCGCTGGGACGAGCGGGGCGTGCCGTACGAGGCGGCCGTCGACGACGCGGTCTACGCGATCCTGGAGCTGGAGGGCGGGATCGTCGCCCAGCTCAACTCCTCCTGGGCGGTGCGGGTGCACCGCGAGGAACTGCTGGAGTTCCAGGTCGACGGCACCGAGGGCTCGGCCGTCGCGGGCCTGCGGAACTGCCGCGCGCAGCACCGCTCGGCCACCCCGCGGCCCGTGTGGAACCCCGACGTCCCGGTGGCCGAGGACTTCCGCGCGCAGTGGCAGGAGGTCCCGGACAACGGGAACGCGGGGGAGGACACCAACGCCTTCAAGGCGCAGTGGGAGCTCTTCCTGCGCCACGTCGCCCTGGACGAGCCCTGGCGCTTCGGGCTCGACGCGGGGGCGCGCGGCGTACGGCTCGGGCTGCTCGCCCGGGGCTCCGCCCGGGACGGCCGCAAGCGCGTGCTGGCGGTGTCCGGTCCCGAGGAGCGGGAGGGGGCGGCCCCGTGATCCGGCTCCCCGACGCGTCCGGCGCGCTGCGCCCGTACGAGCCCCGCAAGCTCCCCGTGGAGCCGGTGGCGCCGGGCGGTCCGCCCGCCTCGCGCACGCTCTTCGCCGCCGCCCACGTCGTCGCCGACCCGTACGGCAACACCACGCCGTACGGCCCTGCCGACCTCGACTGGGACGCCACGCTCGCCTTCCGCCGCCACCTGTGGGCGCACGGGCTGGCCGTCGCCGAGGCGATGGACACCGCGCAGCGGGGCACGGGTCTGGACTGGTCGCGGGCGGCGGAGCTGATCCGGCGCTCCACGGCCGAGGCGCGGGCCGTGGGCGGCCGCATCGTCTGCGGGGCGGGCACCGACCACCTCACGCCCCCGTACGGCACGCTGGAGGACGTCACGGAGGCCTACGAGGAGCAGCTGGACGTGGTGGAGGCGCACGGCGCCCAGGCCGTCGTCCTGGCCTCCCGGGCGCTCGCGGCCGTCGCCACGGGGCCGGACGACTACCGGGAGACGTACGGGCGGCTGCTGAGCCAGACGTCGGGGCCGGTGATCCTGCACTGGCTGGGCCCGGTATTCGATCCCGCCCTGGAGGGCTACTGGGGCAGCGACGACCTGGATGGTGCCGCGCGGACGCTCCTCGACATCGTCACCGCCCACCGGGAGAAGGTCGACGGGGTGAAGGTCTCCCTGCTGGACGCCCGGCGCGAACGTGCCCTGCGCAGGCGGCTGCCCGCCGGGGTGCGCTGCTTCACGGGCGACGATCTGCACTACCCCGAGCTGATCGAGGGGGACCGGGACGGCCACAGCGACGCGCTCCTCGGGGTGTTCGACCCGCTGGGGCCGCTCGCCGTGGATGCCGCGCGCCGGCTGGACCGCGGTGACGGGCGGGGCTTCCGGGAGCGGCTGGACCCGGCGCTCGCGCTGTCCCGGCACCTCTTCGAGCCGCCCACGCGCGCGTACAAGACCGGAGTCGTCCTGCTGGCCTGGCTCGCGGGCCATCAGGAGCACTTCACGATGGTCGCCGGTCAGCACGCCGCGCGCTCCCTGCCGCACCTTGCGCGGGCATACGAACTGGCCGACGAGCTGGGCCTGTTCCCCGACCCGGAGCGCGCGGAGGCCCGGATGGCGCGGCTGCTCGCGCTGCACGGGGTGGGCCCGTGACGGGGCGGGCGCGGTTCAGCCTCAACCAGCAGACCGTGCGCCAGTGGTCGCTGCCCGAGCTCGTGGCGGGCTGCGCGGCGGCCGGGGTGCGTCAGGTGGGGCTGTGGCGCGGGCCCGTGCGGGAGTACGGCGTCGAGGCCGCCGCCCGTCTGGTGCGGGACGCCGGACTGACCGTCAGCAGCCTGTGCCGGGGCGGCTTCCTGACCGCGGCCGACCCGGCCGGGCGGGCCGCCGCGCTGGCCGACAACAGGGCGGCCGTCCAGGAGGCGGCCGCCCTGGGCACCGGCGTGCTCGTGCTGGTGGCGGGCGGCCTGCCGCCGGGCTCCCGGGACCTGCCGGGGGCACGTGAGCGGGTCGGTGCCGCGCTGGCCGAACTCGGGCCGTACGCGGCCGGGCTCGGGGTCCGGCTCGCGATCGAGCCGCTGCACCCGATGTTCGCCTCCGACCGGTGCGTCGTGTCGACCCTCGGCCAGGCGCTCGACCTGGCCGAGCGGTTCCCTGCCGACCAGGTGGGCGTGGTGGTCGACACCTACCACCTGTGGTGGGACGACGCGGTGGCCGGGCAGCTCGCGCGGGCCGGGGAGGGCGGCCGGATCGCGGTCTTCCAACTGGCCGACTGGGTCACCCCGCTGCCGGAGGGCGCGCTGCTGGGCCGGGGGCAGCTGGGGGACGGCTGCGTGGACCTGCGGTGGTTCCACGAGCGGGTCGGCGCGGCCGGGTACC
Source organism: Streptomyces sp. NPDC051173 (assembly GCF_040689515.1). NCBI lineage: Bacteria > Bacillati > Actinomycetota > Actinomycetes > Kitasatosporales > Streptomycetaceae > Streptomyces > Streptomyces sp. NPDC051173. Next base: position 8,831 of record NZ_JBFBBD010000112.1, on the reverse strand, counting down.
GCGGGCCGGTGGAGGTGGAGATCTTCCAGCCGGGGCTGTGGGCGCGGGACGGCGGGGAGGTGCTGGCGGAGGTGCTGGGCCGCTACGAGCGGCACGTCCTGGGGGGTACCGACGGTAACAAGCGGCCGGACGTTCCCCCGCTCCGGTAACGGATCGATAACTCCTTGAAGTCGGTGCAACCCTTTGGCCGTCAGGCGGGTCGTAACTTGCATCGGGCTTCCTGGGGAGGGATCCGGGGGGATTTCGGAGGAAGCCGGTTTTGGGGGGTGCCCGAGGGGCCCGGTCGTCGGACCGGGCCCCTCGGCTTGTCCTCCCGCGCTCCCGCGAGGGTGTCCCTCTCGCTCCCGCGGAGTTGTCCCCTCGCTCCCATGGAGTTATCCACAGCCCCGAACGCCTGTCGTACCCCGGCTGTACCGTCGGGGCATGGTGAACATGGCAGTGGTCGAAGGGGTCCTGGAGCGGATCACCTACGCCAACGAGGAGAGCGGCTATACGGTCGCCCGCGTCGACACCGGCCGCGGCAGCGGCGATCTCCTCACGGTCGTCGGCTCCCTGCTCGGCGCGCAGCCGGGGGAGTCGCTGCGGATGGAGGGCCGCTGGGGCTCCCACCCGCAGTACGGCCGCCAGTTCACCGTCGAGAACTACACCACGCTGCTCCCCGCCACGATCCAGGGCATCCGCCGCTATCTCGGCTCCGGCCTCATCAAGGGCATCGGCCCCCGCATCGCCGACCGCATCACCGAGCACTTCGGCACCGACACCCTGGACGTCATCGAGCAGGACCCGAAGCGGCTGATCGAGGTCCCCGGCCTCGGTCCCAAGCGGACGAAGATGATCGGCGCCGCCTGGGAGGAGCAGAAGGCCATCAAGGAGGTCATGGTCTTCCTCCAGGGCGTCGGCGTCTCCACCTCCATCGCCGTGCGGATCTACAAGAAATACGGCGACGCCTCCATCTCCGTGACCCGCCATCAGCCCTACCGCTTGGCCGCCGACGTCTGGGGCATCGGCTTCCTGACCGCCGACCGCATCGCCCAGGCCGTCGGCATCCCGCACGACAGCCCCGAGCGCGTCAAGGCCGGTCTGCAGTACGCCCTTTCCCAGTCCACCGACCAGGGGCACTGCTATCTCCCCGAGGAGAAGCTGATCGCCGACGCCGTCAAGCTCCTCCAGGTCGACACCGGGCTCGTCATCGACTGCCTCGCCGAGCTCGCCGCCGACGAGGAGGGCGTGGTCCGCGAGCGTGTGCCCGGCCCCGGCGGCGAGCCCGTGACCGCCGTCTATCTCATCCCCTTCCACCGCGCCGAGCTCTCCCTCGCCGGCCGGCTGACGCGGCTGCTGCGGGCCGAGGACGACCGGCTGGCGGCCTTCCGCACCGTCGAGTGGGACAAGGCCCTGGCCTGGCTCGCGGACCGCACCGGCGCCGAGCTGGCCCCCGAGCAGCAGCAGGCGGTGCGGCTCGCGCTCTCCAGCAAGGTCGCCGTCCTCACCGGCGGCCCCGGCTGCGGCAAGTCCTTCACGGTGCGGTCGGTGGTCGAGCTGGCCCGCGCCAAGAAGGCCAAGGTCGTGCTCGCCGCACCCACGGGGCGGGCCGCCAAACGGCTCTCCGAGCTCACCGGCGCCGAAGCGTCCACCGTGCACCGGCTGCTGGAGCTCAAGCCGGGCGGTGACGCCGCGTACGACGCCGACCGGCCGCTGGACGCCGACCTGGTGGTGGTCGACGAGGCGTCCATGCTCGACCTGCTGCTGGCCAACAAGCTCGTCAAGGCCGTAGCCCCGGGCGCCCACTTGCTGCTCGTCGGCGACGTCGACCAGCTGCCGTCCGTGGGTGCGGGAGAGGTGCTGCGCGACCTTCTCGCGCCCGGCAGCCCCGTCCCGGCCGTGCGGCTCACCCGTATCTTCCGGCAGGCGCAGCAGTCCGGCGTGGTGACCAACGCCCACCGCATCAACTCCGGTGTGCAGCCCATCACTCAGGGCCTGGCCGACTTCTTCCTCTTCCCCGAGGAGGACACCGAGGAGGCGGGCCGGCTCACCGTGGAGGTGGCGGCGCGCCGCATCCCCGCGAAGTTCGGCCTCGACCCGCGCCGCGACATCCAGGTGCTGGCCCCCATGCACCGCGGCCCGGCCGGCGCGGGCAACCTCAACGCCCTGCTCCAGCAGGCGATCACGCCCGCCCGCCCCGACCTGCCGGAGCGCCGCTTCGGCGGCCGCGTCTTCCGCGTCGGCGACAAGGTCACCCAGATCCGGAACAACTATGAGAAGGGCGAGAACGGCGTCTTCAACGGCACGGTGGGCGTGGTCACCGCCCTGGACGCCGTCGAGCAGCGCCTGACGGTGCGCACCGACGAGGACGAGGAGGTCGGTTACGACTTCGACGAGCTCGACGAGCTCGCCCACGCCTACGCGGTGACCATCCATCGCTCGCAGGGCAGCGAGTATCCGGCGGTGGTGATCCCGGTCACCACCGGCGCGTGGATGATGCTCCAGCGCAATCTCCTCTATACCGCCGTGACCCGGGCGAAGCGCCTGGTGGTCCTGGTGGGCTCCCGCAAGGCCCTCGGCCAGGCCGTCCGCACCGTTTCCGCAGGCCGCAGATGTACGGCCCTGGACCACCGGCTCGGCGCCGGCCCCGGCGGGAGTGACGCAGACGGCATTCCTCCCCAGGCGGTTTACCAACCGGGGCGAACGGGGCAGTATGGCCAGGCTGGGCGGCACTGAGTGCCGTCTTTAGGCCCTATGGCCGACCCCGAGTGCACGTGCATCGTCCAAATGGGGGAAGGTAGGGGTAGTCAGGGCACCTCGAAGAAGAGGCACAACGTCGGTGAGGGATGACGTGAGCGACAACTCTGTAGTACTGCGGTACGGGGACAGTGAATACACCTACCCGGTGGTCGACAGCACCGTCGGCGACAAGGGCTTCGACATCGGCAAGCTCCGCGCCGAGACCGGGCTGGTGACCCTGGACTCCGGTTACGGCAACACCGCCGCGTACAAGTCCGCTGTCACCTACCTCGATGGCGAGCAGGGCATCCTCCGCTACCGCGGTTACCCGATCGAGCAGGTCGCCGAGCGCAGCACGTTCCTGGAGACGGCGTTCCTGCTGATCAACGGCGAGCTGCCGTCCGCCGACGAGCTCGCCACCTTCAAGGGTGAGATCACCCAGCACACGCTGCTGCACGAGGACGTCAAGCGCTTCTTCGACGGCTTCCCGCGTGACGCCCACCCGATGGCCATGCTGTCGTCCGTGGTCAGCGCGCTGTCCACCTTCTACCAGGACAGCCACAACCCGTTCGACGAGAAGCAGCGCCACCTCTCGACGATCCGTCTGCTGGCCAAGCTGCCGACGATCGCCGCGTACGCCTACAAGAAGTCGATCGGCCACCCGTTCGTCTACCCGCGCAACGACCTCGGCTACGTCGAGAACTTCCTGCGGATGACGTTCTCGGTGCCGGCCCAGGAGTACGACCTCGACCCGGTCGTCGTCTCGGCCCTCGAGAAGCTGCTGATCCTGCACGCGGACCACGAGCAGAACTGCTCGACCTCCACCGTGCGTCTGGTCGGCTCCTCGCAGGCGAACATGTTCGCCTCGATCTCCGCCGGCATCAGCGCCCTGTGGGGCCCGCTGCACGGTGGCGCCAACCAGTCGGTCCTGGAGATGCTGGAAGGCATCCAGGCCAACGGCGGCGACGTGGACTCCTTCATCCGCAAGGTGAAGAACAAGGAGGACGGCGTCCGCCTGATGGGCTTCGGCCACCGCGTCTACAAGAGCTTCGACCCCCGGGCGAAGATCATCAAGGCGGCGGCCCACGATGTCCTCTCGGCGCTCGGCAAGTCCGACGAGCTGCTGGACATCGCGCTGAAGCTGGAGGAGCACGCGCTCTCCGACGAGTACTTCGTCTCGCGCAACCTCTACCCCAACGTGGACTTCTACACCGGTCTCATCTACCGGGCCATGGGCTTCCCGACCGAGATGTTCACCGTGCTCTTCGCGCTCGGCCGGCTCCCCGGCTGGATCGCCCAGTGGCACGAGATGATCAAGGAGCCCGGCTCCCGCATCGGCCGCCCGCGCCAGATCTACACCGGCGTCGTGGAGCGCGACCTGCCGCTCGACCGCGGCTGATCCGCGAGCGCCGGGCAGGGGTAAAGCAGGCAGAGAAAAAGGCAGAGAAAAGCGCCCCGCTACCGATCCCCCCACGGGTCGGAGCGGGGCGCTTTCCGTTCCCCGGTACGGATTCCCCCCACGGGATCCGGCCGGGAGCCGCGGTGCGCGGTGCCGACGCGATCTGCCGGGACCCGTACGCACGGGAGGGCCGCTCAAAGCTCCCCGGTGTACGTGCCCCGGCCACGCGTGGCCGGTACCGTCCCCCAAGACGATCCAGCACTGCCTGGTTAGACCCACGACCCCCCGCAATGGTTACGTCGGAATCGCTGTGATCTAGGTCTCCTGCCATAACTGGACGTAAAAGGGCAAGGGGGTGAATGTGTGGGTGTTGTGTCGCTTTTACGGGTTACGTGAATCCGGGCCTCGCCGGACCGGAACTCAGCGGAAAGCGCGCAACCGCAGGCTGTTGGTCACGACGAAGACCGACGAGAAGGCCATCGCCGCTCCCGCGATCATCGGGTTGAGCAGGCCGGCTGCGGCCAGGGGCAGCGCGGCCACGTTGTAGCCGAAGGCCCAGAAGAGGTTGCCCTTGATGGTCGCGAGCGTCCTGCGGGCCAGCCGGATCGCGTCCGCCGCGACCCGCAGGTCACCGCGGACGAGCGTGAGATCGCCCGCCTCCATGGCCGCGTCCGTGCCGGTCCCCATGGCCAGCCCCAGGTCGGCCTGGGCCAGCGCGGCCGCGTCGTTGACCCCGTCACCGACCATCGCGACCGTGCGGCCCTCGCCCTGGAGCCGCCGGACGACGGCGGCCTTGTCCTCCGGCAGCACCTCGGCGATCACCTCGTCGATGCCGACCGCGCGGGCGACGGATCCGGCCACCGTCGCGTTGTCGCCGGTCAGCAGCACCGGGCGCAGCCCCAGGGCCCTGAGCTCGGCGACCGCCCGCGCACTGGTCTCCTTGACCGTGTCGGCGACGGACAGGACACCCCGTGCCTTCCCGTCCCAGGCCACCGCCACGGCGGTGCGGCCCTCGGCCCGCGCCGCGGCCAGCGCGTCCCCGAGGTGGGCGGGCAGCTCGACCCCGGCCCCGGCCAGCAGGGACTCCCGGCCCACGAGCACCTCGTGCCCCTCGACCACGCCCCGCACGCCGAGCCCGGCCACGCTCCCGAAGTGCTCGACGGGCGGCAGTCCACCGGCCCGTTCCGCGGCTCCGGCGGCGACGGCCCGCGCGACCGGGTGCTCGGAGAAGTGCTCCAGCGCCCCGGCCAGCCGCAGCAGTTCGCGCTCGTCCTCGCCCGGCGCCGTGACGACGTCGTGCAGCCCCATCCGGCCGGTGGTCACCGTGCCCGTCTTGTCCAGCACGACCGTGTCCACCCGCCGGGTCGACTCCAACACCTCCGGCCCCTTGATCAGGATGCCGAGCTGCGCGCCCCGGCCCGTACCGACCATGAGCGCGGTCGGCGTCGCCAGGCCCAGGGCGCAGGGGCAGGCGATGATCAGCACGGCGACGGCGGCGGTGAACGCGGCCGTGGTGTCCCCGGTCGCCGGCAGCCAGCCGGCCAGGGTCCCGAGCGCGATCAGCAGCACCACGGGCACGAAGACGCCGGAGACGCGGTCGGCGAGGCGCTGCACCTCGGCCTTGCCGCTCTGCGCGTCCTCCACCAACCGGGCCATCCGCGCGAGCTGGGTGTCCGCGCCGACCCGCGTGGCCTCGACGACCAGCCGCCCGGCGGCGTTGACGGTCGCGCCCGCCACCGTGTCGCCCACGGCCACGTCCACCGGCAGCGACTCGCCGGTCAGCATCGACGCGTCCACCGCGGACGCGCCCTCGACGACCGTGCCGTCCGTCGCGATCTTCTCCCCGGGCCGTACGACGAAGCGGTCGCCGGCCGCCAGCCGGGACACCGGGACCCGCTCCTCGCGCCCGTCCCGCAGGACGGCCACGTCCTTGGCGCCCAGCTCCAGCAGCGCCCGCAGCGCGGCCCCCGCCTTCCGCTTGGACCGCGCCTCCAGCCAGCGCCCGGCCAGGAGGAACGTCGTCACCCCGGCCGCCGCCTCCAGATAGATCGCCGACGACCCGTCCGTACGGGACACGGTCAGCGAGAAGGCGTGCCGCATGTGGGGCATCCCGGCCGTGCCGAGGAACAGCGCCCACAGCGACCAGCCGAACGCGGCCAGCGTGCCGATCGAGACCAGGGTGTCCATACTCGCCGCGCCGTGCCGGGCGTTGGTCCACGCGGCCCGGTGGAAGGGGAACGCGCCCCAGACCACGACAGGCGCGGCGAGCGTCAAGGACAGCCACTGCCAGTTGTCGAACTGGAGCGACGGGACCATCGACAGCAGCACGACCGGCGCGGACAGCACGGCGGAGACGGCCAGCCGCCGCCGGAGCGCCCCCGCCTCCCCGCCGCCGTCGGCCTCGGTGGCCGCCGTGGGCTCGGGCGCCCGCGGCGGCTCGGCCGTATAACCCGTCCGTTCCACCGCGGCGATGACGTCCGCCACCGCCACCCCTTCGCCGAGGGCGACACGCGCCTTCTCCGTGGCGAAGTTGACGGTGGCCCGGACGCCGTCCATCCGGTTGAGCTTGCGCTCCACGCGGGCGGCGCACGACGCGCACGTCATCCCGCCGATGGCGAGTTCGACCTCGGCGGGAGCGGACGCCTTCGGGGCGGGGGCCGTGCTGTTCATCGTCGGAGCCCTGGCGATCAGCCGCGGCCGGTGAGCTCGTAGCCCGCCTCGTCGACGGCGGCGCGGACCGCCTCGTCGGCCAGCGGCGCGGTGGCGGTGACGGTGACCTGGCCGGTCGCGGCGACGGCCTTCACCGAGGTGACCCCGGCGAGGGCGGAGATCTCTTCGGTGACCGCGGACTCGCAGTGGCCGCAGGTCATGCCGGTCACCTGGTAGACGGTGGTGGAGTCGCTCATGGTGGTTCCCCTCGGTGAGGTCGTGCGTCGTCGGACAACAGCGGGAACAGCTTACCCCCTGGGGGTATTCCTGGGTGGGTGTTCCAGCGGCCCCGCGAGGCGTGCGCACGGCAGGGGCCCCGGGCCGGAAGTCCGGCCCGGGGCCCCTGCGGGAGGGGTTCCCGGTCAGTCCTCGGCCGCGCGCCGCGAACGGTTGCCGGGCCGGGCGGCCACCCACTCGCGGATGGTGTCCGCGAACCAATAGGGCTTGCCGTCCTCGATGAGATCCGGCGTGGGCAGCATGCCGTGCTTGCGGTAGGTCCGGACGGTATCGGTCTGTACGCCGATGTGCGCCGCGATCTCTTTGTAGGACCAGAGTCGACGGTCGGTCATCTCTCGCGCCTCTCCGCTGCGCCGCGGCGACGGAGGGGGGTCCGTCGGGGAAGCCGTGGCGCGGCCTGCTTGATCACTGAGCCTGTGCCCGGTGAACGGCCCCGAGTGACCGGCGGCGAGGGGTTGTTGGCCCTCTGTGACCGAAGCGTGACGGTTTCGCAGAGTGGTGGGGGTGCTCGCCGCTTCCGGCTACGGGTCGGGTGCGGGTCGGGTGCGGCCGCGGCGGGCGGCCTCACGCGCGCCGGCCGTGCCGGGTTCCGGGCCTGTCGCCGCGGTCACGAGTCCGGTCGGGCCACCCGCACGGGACGGTTCTCCCGCCGTGACACCTCGCACGCCTCGGCGACGAGCAGCGCCGCCAGCCCCTCCCGGCCGGAGCAGGGGTTGGGCGCCTCGCCGCGCGCGGCCCGCAGGAAATGAGCCAGCTCGGCGCGGTAGGCGGCCTCGAACCGCTCCAGGAAGTCCGCCCAGGGCCGCTCCGGCGCCCCGGGCCCGCCGGGCTCGGCCGAGGTCGTGGGCGTACGGTCGCCGAGCCCGACCACCCACTGGTCGCGCTCGCCGGACAGCTCCATCCGTACGTCGTAGCCGGCGCCGTTGTAACGGGTGGCGGTCGCGGTGACGAGCGTGCCGTCGTCCAGGGTGAGCAGGGCGGCCGCGGTGTCCACGTCGCCCGCCTCCCGGAAGAACGCCGCGCCGCCGGCCGAGCCCCGCGCGTAGACCTCTGTCACCTCGCGCCCCGTCAGCCACCGCACGGTGTCGAAGTCGTGGACCAGGCAGTCGCGGATGAGACCTCCCGAGAGCGGCAGGAAGTCCGCGGGCGGGGGAGCGGCGTCGGAGGTGACGGCCCGGATGGTGTGCACCCGCCCCAGCCGCCCCGCCCGCACCGCCTCGCGCGCCGCCCGGAACCCGGGGTCGAACCGCCGCTGGAACCCCAGTTGCAACAATGTGCCCGCCTCCTCGACGGCGCGCAGCGCCTCCCGCGTGCGGTGGGGGTCGAGCGCGACGGGCTTCTCGCAGAAGGCGGGCAGACCGGCTTCCGCGGCGCGCGTGATCAACTCCGCGTGGGTCGCGGTGGGGGTGGTGATGACGACGGCGTCGGCGGTGCGGAAGAGGGTGTCGAGGGTGGTGGCGCGGGCGTTCAGGCGTTTCGCGAGGGTGGTGGCGCGGTGTTCGTCGGCGTCGGCGATGAGGAGGTCGTCCACGTTGTCGTTGGCGGCGAGGGCGGAGGCGTGGAACGAGCCGATGCGGCCTACGCCGATGAGTCCGATGCGCATGGGGGTGCCCTTTCTTTTGTTCCCCAGCCCCGCCCCTTCCCGAAACTGGGGGAGACCCCCAGACCCCCACCACGCTTCGCGCGGTGTCCTCAAACGCCGGACGGGCTGATTTCGCTGGCTACGGTCTGCACCATTCAGCCCGTCCGGCGTTTGAGGACAACGCGC
>NZ_JBFBBD010000111.1:0-20610 GCF_040689515.1 Streptomyces sp. NPDC051173 | reverse complement strand
GGAAGCCGGAGTCGACGAGGAAGGCGACGGCCTTGGCGATGATGCCGGTGGTGGAGCCCGCGAGGCGGCGGGCGTCCTTGGTGGCGCCGGCCCAGCCCCGCCCCTTCCCGGCTGCGTCTGATGTGCGGCTCCGCCGCGTGGGGGGAGACCCCGGACCCCTGACCGCGCTGACGCGCGGTGTCCTCAATCGCCGGACGGGCTGAGTTCACGGACCACGGTCCGCACAACCAGCCCGTCCGGCGATTGAGGACACGCCCGAAGGGCGTTCACCGCCGCAGGCGGCAACGACCCCGCAGACGCCCGGCTACCGCCCCCGAAGCTCCCGATAGCGCGCGACCAGCGCGGCCGTGGACGCGTCCAATCCAGGTACATCCGAGCCTGCGCTGAGCGCAGGCTCGACCCGCTTCGCGAGGACCTTGCCGAGCTCGACGCCCCACTGGTCGAAGGAGTCGATGTTCCAGACCGCGCCCTGGACGAACACCTTGTGCTCGTAGAGCGCGATCAGCTGCCCGAGCACCGACGGGGTCAGCTCGCTCGCGAGGATCGTCGTCGTCGGGTGGTTGCCCCGGAAGGTCTTGTGCGGGACGAGCTCCGCCGGGACGCCCTCCGCGGCGACCTCCTCCGCGGTCTTGCCGAAGGCCAGCGCCTGCCCCTGGGCGAAGAGATTGGCCATCAGCAGGTCGTGCTGGGCGACCAGACCCGGCAGCAGGTCGTCCACCGGCTTGGCGAAGCCGATGAAGTCCGCCGGGATCAGCTTCGTGCCCTGGTGGATCAACTGGTAATAGGCGTGCTGCCCGTTGGTGCCCGGCGTGCCCCAGACGACCGGCCCGGTCTGCCAGTTGACGGGGTTGCCCTCGCGGTCGACGGACTTGCCGTTGGACTCCATGTCGAGCTGCTGCAGATAGGCCGCGAACTTCGAGAGGTAGTGGCTGTAGGGAAGCACCGCGTGCGACTGCGCGCCGTGGAAGTTGCCGTACCAGATGCCGAGCAGGCCCAGCAGCAGCGGGACGTTCTCCTCGGGCGGCGCGCACCGGAAGTGCTCGTCGACCAGGTGGAATCCGGCGAGCATCTCCCGGAAGTGGTCCGGGCCGACCGCGAGCATCAGGGAGAGCCCGATGGCCGAGTCGTACGAATAGCGGCCGCCGACCCAGTCCCAGAACTCGAACATGTTGGTCGGGTCGATGCCGAACTCCGACACCTTCCGCTCGTTCGTCGACAGCGCCACGAAGTGCTTGGCTACGGCGTCCTCGCCCGCCCGCAGCCCCGTCAGCAGCCAGTTGCGCGCCGAGGTGGCGTTGGTGATCGTCTCGATCGTGGTGAAGGTCTTCGAGGCGACGATGAACAGCGTCTCGGCCGGGTCGAGGTCCCGGACGGCCTCGTGCAGGTCCGCGCCGTCGACATTGGAGACGAAACGGAACGTCAGGTCGCGTGCCGTGTAGGCCCGCAGCGCCTCGTAGGCCATCGCCGGACCGAGGTCGGAGCCGCCAATGCCGATGTTGACGACGTTCTTGATGGGCTTGCCGGTGTGGCCCTTCCAATCACCGGAGCGCACCCGGTCGGTGAAGACCTGCATCTTGCGCAGCACGGCGTGCACGGCCGGGACGACGTTCTCGCCGTCGGCCTTGATCACCGCCGACTCGGGGGCGCGCAGCGCGGTGTGCAGCACGGCGCGGCCCTCGGTGGTGTTGATCTTGTCGCCGCGGAACATCGCGTCCCGCAGCTCCGCCACCCCTGCGGACGCCGCCAGCTCGCGCAGCAGGCGCAGCGTCTCGTCGGTCACCAGGTGCTTGGAGTAGTCGACGTGCAGATCGCCGACGGTGAGCGTCAAGCGCCCGGCCCGCTGGGGATCCTCCGCGAACAGCTGTCGCAGGTGCACCTCCCCGAGCTCTTCCCGGTGCTTGGCCAGTGCGTTCCACTCAGGCGTCTGGTCGAGCCTGCTGCGGCCCTCTGCGTTCATCTCGGACATCAGCCCATTCTTCTCGTAGCTGCCCCGCCACTCCCCAACCTATGTGATCAGGGCGCGGTATGAGATGTCGTGCCCTTTTCGGCGCGGTCCACGGCCGGCAGCAGGGCGAGGACGGCGAGCGCGAAGAGCGCCGCGGCGGGCAGCACGGGGGCGTTCAGCCCCCAGGCGGTGGCGACCGCTCCCGCGGCCAGGGCGCCGAAGGGCGCCCCCGCGATGGCGAGGGTGCGGAAGGCGGCGCTGATCCGCCCGAGCATCCCCGCCGGGGCGCGCCGCTGCATGAGCGTCGTCTGGGTGACGTTCCAGACCATGCCGGCGAAGCCGAAGAGGCCCAGGGCGGCGACGGCGACGGGCAGTTCGCGCACCGCGCCGAGCGCCGCCAGACAGGCCGTCTGAAGGGCACCGCCCAGCAGCATGCTCCGCACCGGCCCGAAGCGCTCGACGAGCCGGCCCGCCAGCAGCCCTCCGGCGACGCCGCCCACGCCGTACGCGGCGATGACGGCCGCGTAGCCTCCGTCGCCGCCGTGCAGCCATCGGGTGACCAGCAGCGGCAGGCTCGCGATGAGCGCGCCGACCGCCACGTTGCACAGCGTGGTCGATATGCACAGCGCGCGGAGCGTGGCGTCACGCCACAGCGCCCGCAGGCCCTGGGCCATCTCGTGGCGGAGCGTGCGCCCGGCGGGGCGCGGCTCCCGTGCGGGCGCCGGTATCCGCAAGGTCGCCACGAGGGCGGCCGCCAGGAGATAGGTGGCGGCGTCGGCCGCGAAGGGCATCGCGGCGCCCACGGCGAGCAGCACCGGGACCAGGGGCGCGCCCAGGAACGTCCCGGCGATCTGCTGTCCGGTCATCAGCCTGGCGTTGGCCCGGCCGAGCCCGGCCGGGGGCACCACGGCGGGCAGCAGGGCGGTGGCGGCGTTGTCGAAGAGGGTCTGGAGGGTGGTGAGGAGGAAGGCGAGCACGATCAGGAGCCCGATCGTGGCGTGCCCGAGGGCGACGGCGGCCGCGAAGGCGGCCACCAGCGCGCCGCGGAGCACGTCGACCGTCCACATCGCCCGCCGCTGGTCGACGCGGTCGGCGAGCGCGCCGCCGAGCAGCCCGAAGAGCAGCCAGGGCAGGAAGCCGCTCGCCGTCACCAGCGAGACGAGCAGCGGTGAATCCGTGAGGGAGACGGCGAGCAGCGGGAGCGCGGCACCGCGCAGCGCGTCGCCGAAGCGCGACACCACGGCCGCGGACCACAATCGCCCGAACCCGCCCCGAACTCCCGCCCGGCTCACGTCCGTTGATGTGACCGGTACGACCGTCGGATCCTCGACAGCTGTCATGACTCCCCCTGAAGGACGACCTGTCGAAGACCGTACCGGCGACCACTGACAACGGCCCGGACACGCGCCTTCTCAGGTGCGCGGCCGGGCCGCCCGTTCGGTGGTGCCGCTCAGATCTCCCCGCGGAGCTTGGCGAGCGCCTCGGCGAGGATCGCCTCGCCGTCCGCGTCGCTGCGCCGTTCCCGGACGTAGGCGAGGTGGGTCTTGTAGGGCTCGGTGCGGGGCGGGTCCGGCGGGCTGTCCCGGTCCTGACCGGCCGGGAAGCCGCAGCGCGGGCAGTCCCAGGTGTCCGGCACCTGTGCGTCGCTGGCGAAGCTCGGCTGCGTCTCGTGCCCGTTCGAGCACCAGAAGGAGATGCGGAGGCGAGGTGCGGACTCGCCGCGCTCGGCCTCTCCCATCGGCCCCGCTCCGACCCGACTTCCTCGGATCGCGTTGCCACTTGCCACGGTCGTAACTCCCTGCGTGATGGTGCTGCACGGTGCCAAATAGCGGCTGCGCCGCGGGGTCGGCCGAACGGACTCCGCTGCGGGCGCCCCAGTCTACGTAAGGCCCAACGCGCGTCCAGTGCCAGGAGTTACAACCCGGCCGCGAAGACGCGACCTCAATGATAGGCCGCGTCCGCGACGGTGCGTCAGCTATCGAGCTTCATCAGCAGGCCGAGTGCGACAATGCACGCGAACCACAGCAGACCGACCACGACGGTGATCCGGTCGAGATTCCGCTCGGCGACCGAGGAGCCGCCGACGGAGGACTGCATGCCGCCGCCGAACATGTCGGACAGGCCGCCGCCCTTCCCCTTGTGCATGAGCACCAGCATCATCATCAGCAGGCTGAAGACGATGAGGGCGATCGAGAACCCCATGACCACGGCTGGACCAACTCTCTCGGACTGGAACGGTGAGGGGCCGGGCGGCTGATAAGCACCGGTCCCGGCCCCGACAGGGTACGACGGGGAGCACCCGTCGTCATAGCTCGCTTACTGGTCGCGGAACCGGACGATCTTGACGAAGTCGTCCACGTCCAGGGCGGCACCGCCGATCAGGGCGCCGTCGACGTCCGGCTGCGCCATGATCGCGGCGATGTTGCCGGACTTGACGGAGCCGCCGTACTGGATGCGCACCTTGTCGGCCAGCTCACGGCCGTAGAGCTCGGCGAGACGGCCGCGGATGGCACCGCAGACCTCCTGCGCGTCCTCGGGCGTGGCGACCTCGCCGGTGCCGATGGCCCAGACGGGCTCGTAGGCGATGACGATGCTCTCGGCCTGCTCGGCCGGGACGTCCTTGAGGGCGCCGTCGACCTGCGCGAGGGTGTGCGCGACCTGGGCTCCGGCCTTGCGGACCTCCAGGCCCTCGCCGACGCACAGGATCGGGGTGATCCCGTGCCGGAAGGCGGCCTTGACCTTGGCGTTGCAGACCTCGTCGGTCTCGCCGTGGTACTGGCGGCGCTCGGAGTGGCCGACGGCCACGTAGGAGCACTTGAGCTTGGCCAGCATCGCGCCGGAGATCTCGCCGGTGTAGGCGCCGGAGTCGTAGGCCGAGAGGTCCTGGGCGCCGTACTTGATCTTGAGCTTGTCGCCGTCGACCAGGGTCTGCACCGAGCGCAGGTCCACGAAGGGCGGCAGGACGGCGACCTCGGTCTGGTCGTAGTCCTTGTCGGCGAGCGCGAAGGCGAGCTTCTGGACGTGCGCGATGGCCTCGAGGTGGTTGAGGTTCATCTTCCAGTTGCCCGCCATCAGCGGGGTGCGTTCAGTCACGGTGGTTCAGTCCTCCAGTGCGGCGAGGCCGGGGAGCGTCTTGCCCTCGAGGTATTCGAGGCTGGCGCCGCCGCCGGTCGAGATGTGGCCGAAGGCGGTCTCGTCGAAGCCCAGGATGCGCACGGCGGCGGCCGAGTCGCCACCGCCCACGACGGTGAAGGCCTCGCTGTCGAGGAGGCCCTGGGCGACGGCCTTGGTGCCGTTGGCGTAGTCGGGGTGCTCGAAGACGCCCATGGGCCCGTTCCAGAAGACGGTGCCGGCGTCGGCGAGCTTCGAGGCGTAGAGCTCACGCGTCTTCGGGCCGATGTCCAGGCCCTCCTGGTCGGAGGGGATGGCGTCCGAGGCGACGAGCTCCGGGTTGGCCGGAGCCTTGGTCTTCAGGTCCGGGAAGTCGGCGGAGACCAGGACGTCGACGGGGAGGACGAACTCCACGCCGCGCTTCTCGGCCCGCGCCAGGTACTCCAGGCAGACCGGGATCTGGTCCTCCTGGAGCAGGGAGATGCCGACCTCGTGGCCCTTGGCCTTGAGGAAGGTGTAGGACATGCCGCCGCCGATGAGGATGCGGTCGGCCTTCTCCAGCAGGTTGTCGATGACACCCAGCTTGTCGGAGACCTTGGCACCGCCGAGGACCACGACGTACGGGCGCGCGACGTCCTCGGTCAGCTTCTTCAGGACGCCGACCTCGGTGGCGATCAGGTCGCCTGCGGCGTGCGGGAGGCGCGCCGGGAGGTCGAAGACCGAGGCGTGCTTGCGGTGCACCGCGCCGAAGCCGTCACCCACGTAGAGGTCGGCCAGCGACGCGAGCTCATCGGCGAAGGCGCCGCGCTCCGCGTCGTCCTTACTGGTCTCGCCCGCGTTGAAACGGAGGTTCTCCAGCAGCGTGACCTCGCCGTTCGCCAGTGCGGCGACGGTGGCCTTCGCGCTGTCGCCGACCGTGTCGGTGGCGAACGAGACATTCTTCCCCAGGATCTCGCCGAGCCGCTCCGCGGCGGGAGCGAGCGAGAACGCGGGGTCCGGGGCGCCCTTGGGGCGGCCCAGGTGCGAGGCGACGATCACCTTGGCGCCCGCGGCGGCGAGCTTGGCGATCGTCGGGGCGACGGCGCGGATGCGGCCGTCGTCGGTGATGGTGGTGCCGTCGAGCGGCACGTTGAGGTCGGCGCGGACGAAGACCCGCTTGCCCTCGACACCGTCCTGCAGGAGTTCGTCGATCGTCTTCATGAATGACTCCGGTAGGGGGCACCTCCCAGCGGGAGCTGGGGGTTTCCATTGTGGTCAGTCATGGGACGGGGCTCGTACGGCGCCCCATCGCGCCCTACGAGCCCCTTCCCTACATCTCAGTGCCTGCGACCGTACGGCCGGGCAAAGATCAGAGCTGGCCGCCGACGAAGACGGTCAGGTCGACCAGGCGGTTGGAGTAGCCCCACTCGTTGTCGTACCAGCCGACGACCTTGACCTGGTTGCCCTGGACCATGGTCAGGGAGGAGTCGAAGGTGCAGGAGGCCGGCCAGTTCACGATGTCGGAGGAGACGATCGCGTCCTCGGTGTACTCGAGGATGCCCTTGAGCTGACCCTCGGCGGCCTTCTGGAAGGCGGCGTTGATCTCTTCCTTGCTGGTCTCGCGGTCGAGCTCGAGGACCAGGTCGGTGACCGAGCCGGTCGGGACCGGGACGCGCATGGCGATGCCGTCCAGCTTGCCCTTCAGCTGCGGGAGGACCAGCGCGGTGGCCTTGGCGGCACCCGTCGAGGTCGGGATGATGTTCTCCGCGGCGGCGCGGGCACGGCGCAGGTCGGAGTGCGGGAAGTCCAGGATCCGCTGGTCGTTGGTGTACGCGTGGACCGTGGTCATCATGCCCTTGACGATGCCGAAGTTCTCGTCGAGAACCTTGGCCATCGGCGCCACGCAGTTGGTGGTGCAGGAGGCGTTGGAGATGACGTGGTGGTTGGCCGCGTCGTACTTGTCCTGGTTGACGCCCATCACGATCGTGATGTCCTCGTCCTTGGCGGGCGCGGAGATCAGGACCTTCTTGGCGCCGGCCGCGATGTGCTTGGCGGCGTCGGCCTTCTTGGTGAAGATGCCGGTCGACTCGATGACGATGTCGGCACCCAGCTCGCCCCAGGGCAGGTTCGCCGGGTCGCGCTCGGCCATCGTCTTGAAGGTCATGTCACCGACGGTGATGGAGTCGTCGGTGTGGCTGACCTCCTGCTTCAGACGACCCAGGATGGTGTCGTACTTGAGCAGGTGGACCAGGGTGGCGTTGTCGGTCAGGTCGTTGACACCGACGATCTGGATGTCCGCACCCTGCTCCAGCAGCGCGCGGAAGTAGTTACGACCGATACGGCCAAAGCCGTTGATGCCTACGCGGATCGTCACGAACCGATCTCCTCGTTGGTTTGCCGGTCTGTCCGCCGGCGAGCTGTATGGGATGTCCCCGACCACCACCGACCCTACCTCTAACGAAGGAGGGACGTGACATTGGCGGACCCCTCGACCGTCACCTGTCAATGGCGTGCAACACATTCCCGAGCATACGAGCGCGCTCCTTCCCATTTGATACGTGTTCGAGACCGAAACCCAGCAGCGCGGTGTCCCGGGTGACAACGGCCGCGGAGTAGTGACCGAGCTCCTGCGAGCGCGCCCAGTCCCCGGTGTTCCCGGGGCTTCCGGCGGGCGGGCCGGGCACGGTCCAGGGCCCCAGGGAGGTCTCGAAGCCCTCGGTGGCCTGGGCGGTACCGCCGACGGTGACGGTGGTGTCGTCGACGAAGACGCCGCGTCCGCCGTTGCCCGGGTCGGTGACGTAGGAGAGCGCGACCTCGACCTTCCGGCCCGCGTAAGCGCTGAGGTCGAAGGAGGCCTGCCGCCATCCGCCGGACGAGCCGGTGAAGGCGTGCCAGCCGCCCGTGGTGCCCTGACCCACGCAGCCGTTGCTACGCAGCGTGAGGTAGTGGGCGAGGAAGGGGTGCAGCGCGAGGGTGGAAGCGCAGTCCAGGGGCACCTGTTCGGTGGTGCCGCCGCGGGCGTCGGGCAGGGTCGTCCAGTCGTCGCGGCCGACGGTGTGCGCCTCCACGACGGCGTTGTCGTAGCCCTGCTCGGTGTCGTGACTGAGCCAGAGACCGAGGGCGGGCTTGTCGGCCGCGGTCGCCCCGGTGAGGTCGACGGTGCGGGCCAGCCGCATCCAGGCGCTGTCCTCGTGCCGGGCGGCCGCCATCCAGGTGCCCGCGTACGGCTGGAAGGGGGAACGCACGCCGGTGTAGTCACCCGCGGGCGCGCTGCGGAACTGCGGGAAGTCGGCGGGCGGCAGTTCGTCGGAGATCGGGCTGTACGCGCCGGCGGCGGTCAGCGGGCTGCCGGGCGCGTCGGCGAGGGTCGCCGAGGTGCCCTTGAGCCGGCCCGCGCCGTCGAAGCGCGGCGGGCGGACGTACGAGACCCTGCCGCCCGCGCCCAGGTAGTACTGACTGAAGTCGTCGGTGTCGGCCGCGCCGACGCGCGCGCTGCCGCCCGCCTGCTGCCCGGCGGCGACGACCTTGCCCCCGGCGTTGACGAAGTCCCGTACGGCCAGCAGGGTTTCGCCTCCCGGCCGGTTCGCGCCGGAGTACCACACCACGGTCCTGAAGTGGCCGAGCACACCGAGCGCGTGGGGCGCGCCCTGCCGCGCGACGTCCCAGACGGCGGCCCTGCGGCCGTTGTCGGCGAGGGCCTTGGTGTAGACGGCGGCATCGCGGGCGGCCGCCGTGCCGCCCTCGTCGGCGAGCACCAGGGTGTCGGCGCGGGGCCGCCGCGCCACGCTGTACGTGAACGGCTCGCTGGCGGTGGGCCTGCCCGCACGCGTACGGCCGGTGAACCAGACCTGGACGCGGGAGCCGGGGTCGGCGCCCTCGACCTGGGCACGGTACTGGTCGAAGCGGAGGTTGTCCCGGCCGCCGTAGCGCTTGCCGCCCTCCCACGCCTCCAGCGGCGCGGTGTGCGTGCGGCCGCCGTCGACGCGGTAGTTGAGGCGCTTGTCGCGCACGCTCTTGCGGGCGGTGACGGCGACGTCCTGTTCCTCGCCGCGCGCGTAGGAGGTGGTGAAGGTGTCGGGGGTGAAGTCCGGCGCGCTCAGGCCGACGGAGGAGACCGGCTGGTCGTCACCCGCCTGGTTGGCGGCGGTCTCGGCGACGGAGAGCGCGAAGGGGAGGTTCTTGGTGAACTCCCGCTGGATCAGCTTCTCGTCGTCCGGGAAGGTGAAGGAGGAGCGGCAGTCGGCCGGGTCCCAGCGGTGGTCCGGGTCGGACTTGGCCGCGGTCTCGCAGGTCGACATCTCCGGGGTGAACATCATCGTGCCGTTGACGTTGGCCGCGTGCCCGTCGGCCTCGCCGTTGGTGGTGTAGAGCTCGGAGGAGAGCTGAGGGCGGTAGCCGGGGATCGCGGACTTCTCCGGGGTGCCGGCGAGCGCCTTGTAGAGGACGTCGTCCGGGGTGGGCGTGGCGACCTGCCAGCCCACGCCGTAGAGGAGCAGCTCGGCGGCGGAGTGGTAGTTGATCGCGAACCTGAAGTGGACGCGCTTCTCGAAGGCGTCCAGGGCGCGGGTCTCCGGCTCGGAGGCGGGGGACGGTCCGCGGTAGGTCTCGGAGGTGGGCTTGGGGGACGAACCCTCGTTGTCGTAGCCCCACTTGTAGGGGAAGTTGCGGTTGAGGTCGACGCCGTCGGCGGAGGTGATCTTTCCGTCGCCGTCGTTGTCCCGCAGGTTCTTGCGCCACAGGCGGGTGTCGGGGCTCTGGAAGGTGTAGTCGTAGCCGTCGGGGTTGGCGGAGAGCAGGAACCACAGCTCGGAGCGGTCGACCAGCTTGGTGACGCGGTCGTCCTTGCCGTAGTCGTCCAGATAGCGGTGCATCAGCCGGCGGGTCATCTCGGGCGTGATCCACTCGCGGGCGTGCTGGTTGGACATGTAGAGCACGGCCGGCTTGGCGCCGTCGCGCGTCCGCGCCGCATCCTTGGTGACCTTCAGGGCCAGGATGTCCTGGCCGCGCACCGTCTTGCCGATGCTGACGACCTTGGTCAGGCCGGGGTGCGCCCGCGCGGTGGCGACGATCTCCTCTTCGAGGCCGCCCTTGGGGCCGTACGGGCGGAAGACGCCGTCACCGGTGGCCCTCAGCCGTTCCTGGGTCTTCCTGGGGACGCGCTTCTCGGTGAGGTCCACCCCCTGCCGCCGCAGGTCCGCGGCTTGCGTCCCGGTGAGGGTGAGCTCGACCGGCTCGGTGCGGCCGACGGTGACCCGCTCGCCCAGTTCGTGTCCGTCGATGCCCGCCGCGAGCAGCAGCGGGATCTGCGTGGAGGTGACCTTCGCGGTCCATACGGAGAGGGCGCCGCCGTCGGCGGTGCTGCCCGGGGCGGGTTGCGCGTGTGCGAAAGGTGCGGCGGCCAGCCCACTGATCATCAGTGCGGCGGCCGCCAGGATGGGTCTCGCCCTGCGTCTCATGAGCTCCCCTTGCTGTCGTCGGCACATCGGGTCGCACGCACGTCAGGCTGATGAAGCGCTCATGGTCATGTCAACAGGCCCTGGAGCGCCGGTCCGGCTGGATTCCTCCAGCCGGACCGGCGCTCCAGGGGCCGGCGTCCTCAGGTCAGCCGACCATGCCCTCGGCGAGCTCCTCCGAGAGGTCGGACAGATCCGAGAGGTTCGACTCGGTGCCGGGGATGCCCAGGTCCTGCGCCCGCTTGTCGGCCATCGCGAGCAGCCGGCGGATGCGGCCGGCGACGGCGTCCTTGGTCAGCGGCGGGTCGGCGAGGGCGCCCAGCTCCTCCAGGGAGGCCTGCTTGTGCTCCATGCGCAGCCGGCCCGCGGCGGCGAGGTGCTCGGGGACCTCCTCGCCGAGGATCTCCAGCGCGCGCTGCACACGGGCGCCCGCGGCCACCGCGGCGCGCGCCGAGCGGCGCAGGTTGGCGTCGTCGAAATTGGCGAGGCGGTTGGCCGTGGCCCGCACCTCGCGGCGCATCCGCCGCTCCTCCCAGGCGAGCACCGACTCGTGCGCGCCCAGGCGCGTCAACAGCGCGCCGATCGCGTCACCGTCCCGGACGACCACCCGGTCCACGCCGCGCACCTCGCGCGCCTTGGCCGCGATCTGGAGCCTGCGGGCCGCCCCCACCAGCGCCAGCGCCGCCTCGGGGCCGGGGCAGGTCACCTCCAGGGAGGACGAGCGGCCGGGCTCGGTGAGCGAGCCGTGGGCCAGGAACGCGCCGCGCCAGGCGGCCTCCGCGTCGCACGTGGCACCGGAGACGACCTGCGGCGGCAGCCCGCGGATCGGCCGGCCGCGGCCGTCGACCAGACCGGTCTGGCGGGCCAGCTGGTCACCGCCCGCCACCACCCGCACCACGTAACGGCTGCCGCGGCGCAGCCCGCCGGGGGCCATCACCACCAGGTCGGAGGTGTGCCCGAAGATCTCCAGGATGTCCTTGCGCAACCGCCGGGCCGCGATCCCCGTGTCCAGCTCCGCCTCGATCACGATGCGCCCGCTGACCAGGTGCAGCCCGCCCGCGAACCGCAGGATCGCCGAGACCTCCGCTTTCCGGCAGCAGGTCCGGGTGACGGGGAGCCGGGAGATTTCATCCTTCACCGCTGCCGTCATCGCCATGGGCCGATCCTTCCATGCATCCGAAAAATACGGTCGTACGCGGCGGCCAACAGCTCCGGGTCGTGTGTCGGGGAGCCGTCGGGCGCGGCGACCGGCGCCAGCTCGACCGCCGCCCCCAGACGCTTGGCGGCGTCGGTGAGGCTCTGCCGGTCGGGCACGGCGGCCTCGTCGGCCAGCACCACGTCCAGGGCGAGTTTAGGGGCGTGTCGGGCCAAAACCTCCAAATGACGCTGCGGGGAGAAGCCATCGGTTTCGCCGGGCTGCGGCGCGAGGTTCAGCGAGAGCACCCGGCGGGCCTTGGTCTGCTGGAGCGCGTCGAGCAGTTCGGGCACCAGCAGATGCGGGATCACGGAGGAGAACCACGAGCCCGGTCCGAGGACCACCCAGTCGGCGTCGAGCACCGCTTCCACGGCCTCGGGCACGGCGGGCGGGTCCTCCGGCACGACGTGCACGGACTGCACCTCACCGGGGGTGAGCGCCACGGTGGCCTGGCCGCGCACGGTGCTGATCGCGTCGGGCTCGGCCGGGTCGTGGCCCCGTACGAGCGCCTGGAGCTCCAGCGGCACCGCCGACATGGGCAGCACCCTGCCGTGCGCGCCGAGGAGCTTGCCGACCAGGTCCAGGGCCTGCACATGGTCGCCCAGCTGCTCCCACAGGGCGACGATCAGCAGATTGCCGACGGCGTGTCCGTGCAGGTCGCCCTCGCTGGCGAAGCGGTGCTTGATCACCCGGGACCAGGTCTGGCCCCAGTCGTCGTCACCGCACAGCGCGGCGAGCGCCTTGCGCAGGTCGCCGGGGGGCAGCACGCCCAGCTCGTCGCGGAGCCGGCCGCTGGAGCCGCCGTCGTCGGCGACGGTGACGACGGCGGTCAGGTCGCCGGTGATCCGGCGCAGGGCGGCCAGCGACGCGGACAGGCCGTGGCCGCCGCCGAGGGCGACGACCTTGGGCTGCGCGCCGCGGGCCGCGCGGACACCGCCCCGCCTGCTCGCGCGGGCGGGGACGAGCCGGCGGCCGCGGCGCAGCCGGAACGTGCGCCCGGTCACTCGCGCCCCATGTCCCTGTGGACGACCACGGTCTCGACACCTTCCGAGGCCAGGCGGTGGGCGAGCTTCTCGGACATCGCCACCGAGCGGTGCTTGCCGCCGGTGCAGCCGACGGCGATGGTCACATAGCGCTTGCCCTCGCGGCGGTAGCCCGCGGCGATCAGCTGGAGCAGCTCGGTGTAGCGGTCGAGGAACTCCTTGGCGCCGGGCTGGTTGAAGACGTAGCCCGAGACCTCCTCGTTGAGGCCGGTGAAGGGGCGCAGCTCGGGGACCCAGTGCGGGTTGGGCAGGAAGCGGCAGTCCACCACGAGGTCGGCGTCGACGGGCAGACCGTACTTGTAGCCGAACGACATGACGGTGGCCCGCAGCTCGGGCTCCTCCTCGCCGGCGAACTGGGCGTCCATCTTGGCGCGCAGCTCGTGGACGTTGAGGCTGGAGGTGTCGATCACCAGGTCGGCGTCGCCGCGCAGCTCGCGCAGCAGGTCGCGCTCGGCGGCGATGCCGTCGACGATGCGCCCGGAGCCCTGGAGGGGGTGCGGGCGGCGCACGGACTCGAAGCGGCGCACCAGGGCGTCGTCGGACGCCTCCAGGAAGATCACCCGGCGCTTGACCTTCTTGGCCGCGAGGTCCGCGAGGGACTCCCGGAGGTTGTCGAAGAAGCGGCGGCCGCGGACGTCCACGACCACGGCGATCCGGGCCACGTTGCCCTGCGAGCGGGCGCCGAGGTCCACCATGGTGGGGATCAGGGCGGGCGGCAGGTTGTCCACGACGAACCAGCCGAGGTCCTCCAGGCACTTGGCGGCGGTGCTGCGGCCCGCCCCCGACATGCCGGAGATGATCACCAGTTCGGGGATGCCCGCCGCCTCACCGGCCGCGTCCGCCGTCGTGCCCGTACTCACCTGTGCTCCGTCTCGCTCGGTCCCGGTCATGCTGCTACCCCCGTTCTGCGGACGGTGCCGCGGGGCGCGGCTCCGTCTTCCATACTGCGGTCTTCCAGTGTCCGTGCCCCGGACGGCGCTCGCCGTCCGGGCGTGCACCGCCGGCCGAGGCCGTGGGCGTACACGTCCATCATTCCTCCGCATCGTCCATGATCTCGCCTGTCGCGGTGTTGACGGCAGGGGCCGACGGCGTTGTCGCGGCGAGTGCGGCGGCGATCGTCTCGGCCGTCTTGCGGCCGATGCCGGGCGTCTCGCAGATCTGCTCGACGGTCGCGGCCCGCAGCCGCTTCACCGAGCCGAAGTGCTTGATCAGCGCCCGCTTGCGGGTGTCCCCGAGGCCGGGGACGGCGTCCAGCGGTCCGGCCTTCATGCTCTTGGAGCGCTTGCCGCGCTGGTAGGAGATGGCGAAACGGTGCGCCTCGTCCCGGACGCGCTGGAGGAGATAGAGGCCCTCGCTGGTGCGCGGCAGGACGACGGGATCGTCGTCGTCGGGCAGCCAGACCTCTTCGAGGCGCTTGGCGAGGCCGCAGACGGCCACGTCGCTGATGCCGAGGTCGTCCAGGGCCCGCCGGGCGGCGGCGACCTGCGGCTGTCCGCCGTCGACCACGACGAGCTGCGGCGGATAGGCGAAGCGCTTGGGCCGGTCGTCCTCGGCGTGGACGGGCCCGTCCTCGCTGTCCTCGACGGCGTTCGCCTCGGACCACTCCCCCGCCTTCTGCTGCTCCCGCAGATAGCGGCGGAAGCGGCGGGCGACGACCTCGTGCATGGAGCGGACGTCGTCCTGGCCCTCGCCGTGCCAGACCTGGGTGTCCCCGACCCGGCCCGTGATCTGGAAGCGGCGGTACTCGCTCTTGCGGGCGAGGCCGTCCTCGAAGACGACCATGGACGCCACCACGTCCTGCCCCTGGAGGTGGGAGATGTCGAAGCACTCGATGCGCAGCGGCGCCGAGTCCAGCCCGAGGGCCTCCGCGATCTCCTCCAGGGCGCGGGAGCGGGTGGTGAGGTCGGAGGCGCGCTTGGTCTTGTGCAGCGCGAGGGCCTGTGCGGCGTTGCGCTGGACCGTGGCCATCAGGTCCTTCTTGTCGCCGCGCTGCGGGATGCGCAGGTCGACCCGGGAGCCGCGGCGCTCGGTGAGCCACTGGGCGACGGGCTCCACCGGGTCGGGCAGGGCGGGGACGAGGACCTCCTTGGGGACCGCGTCGCCCTTCTCCTCGCCGTAGAGCTGCTGGAGCGCGTGCTCGACCAGGCCCGCGGTGTCGACGGCCTCGACCTTGTCGGTCACCCAGCCGCGCTGGCCGCGCACCCGGCCGCCGCGCACGTGGAAGATCTGGACGGCGGCCTCCAGCTCGTCCTCCGCGACGGCGATCAGGTCGGCGTCGGTGGCGTCGGCGAGCACCACCGCGTTCTTCTCCATGGCGCGGCGGAGCGCTTCTATGTCGTCGCGGAGCCTGGCCGCCTTCTCGTATTCCATCTCCTCGGCGGCATCGTGCATCTGCTGTTCCAAACGGCGGATGTACGCGCCGGTACGGCCGGCCATGAAGTCGCAGAACTCCTCGGCCAGTTCGCGGTGCTCCTCGGGGGTGACGCGGCCGACGCACGGGGCGGAGCACTTGCCGATGTAGCCGAGGAGGCAGGGGCGGCCGATCTGGGCGGAGCGCTTGAACACCCCGGCGGAGCAGGTGCGTACGGGAAAGACACGCAGCATCAGGTCGACGGTCTCGCGGATCGCCCAGGCGTGGGCGTACGGGCCGAAGTAGCGCACGCCCTTCTTCTTGGGGCCGCGCATGACCTGCACGCGCGGGAACTCCTCGCCCAGGGTGACGGCGAGGGAGGGGTAGCTCTTGTCGTCGCGGTATTTGACGTTGAAGCGCGGGTCGTACTCCTTGATCCAGGAATACTCGAGCTGGAGCGCCTCGACCTCGGTGGCGACCACGGTCCACTCGACGGAGGCCGCGGTGGTGACCATGGTGCGCGTGCGCGGGTGCAGACCGGCGAGATCCTGGAAGTACGAGGAGAGCCGCTGGCGCAGGCTCTTCGCCTTTCCGACGTAGATCACGCGGCGGTGCTCGTCACGGAATCTGTAGACCCCCGGCGAGTCGGGGATCTGTCCCGGCTTGGGTCGGTAGCTGCTGGGGTCGGCCATGTTCCACAGCCTACTTGCGGGCACTGACAACGCCGTCGCCCAGCCGGGCCGGGCACGCCTCCGGCCCCGGCGAGTGCGCGCCGGGGCCGGAGCGGGAGCGTTGTGGGGGCCGCCCCCTGGTGCGGGTGGTCAGCCGCGGCGCCGCCTGCGGCGGACCACCAGGGCGGAGGCGCCGAGGGCCAGGGCCGCGCCCGCGGCCGTCGCGGTGGCGGCCGTGTTCAGCGTGCCACCCGCGTCGGTCCGCGCCGCGGACGCGGTGCCGGCCCCTGCCGTCCCCTCCGCTGTCCCTGCGGCCGGCTCCGCGTAGCCACCGGCCATGCCCTGCCGGGCGTACGCGGAGCCCGGCAGCTTGTCGCCGTACGCCTTGTGGACGCGCGCCCGGTAGTTCTCGACGCTCGTGCCGCCGGCCCCGATCGCCCGGGTGGCGTCGGCGTCGAGCGGCAGCACCCGGTCGCCGCGCTGGACGTACCAGGCGTCGATCTGCGGCTCGCGGAAGACGGTGCCCCCGCCGAGCTTCCGCGCGCCCTCGGCGGCGTAGCGCGTCTCGTCGTCGCCGGTGGCGATGTTGACGACCTTCCAGGTGTCCCCGGACTTCACCGTCCACACCGACGCCTTCTGCCCGTCGGCGGAGACCGCCTCGCTGGCGAGGAACTCCAGCTCGGCGACGGGGGCGTCCTTCTCGCCCGCCACGAACTCCGGGGCGAGCGTGTAGACCGGCACCGTCGCGCCGTCGATCCTCGGCCGCGCCTTCGCCTGGGCGACGGCTCCGTCGCGGGCGAAGAAGCGGGAGAGGGTGTCGAGCGTCGCGGGGGCGGCCGCCGCGTCGTGCGCGGCCGTGACGCCCGCGGCGGGCGGCGCGACGGGGGCGGGAACCGGGTTCCCGTCGGCGTGCGCGAGGGGGGCGAGGCCGAGGAGGGCTGCGGTGAGCGCTCCGGCGGCCGCCGCACGGGCCGCGTTCCTGCTGGTGTGCGTGCTCATGACCTCACGCCCCGATCCCGTAGAGCGAGTGGGTCCACGAGAACTGGTCGTTGTTGACGTACCAGCTGTGCGAGGCCCAGTTGTAGCGGTTGTTGGACGGCCACGGGTCGCCCCAGTAGACCCAGCTGCTGGAGTCGTCGTACCCGTAGAGGACGTGCATGTGACCACCGCCGGAGGCCCACTGGATGCGGGTCTCGACGGGCCGGTTCGCGTTGATCTCCCCCTGAACGGTCGAGTAGCGCAGCCAGCCGGTCACGTACGAGCCGGAGTTGATGCCCGCCCAGTCGAGGGCGTTCTGCACATTGCCCAGGTTGGCCTGGTTGTTGGGGCACTCCGAGCCCTGCTGCCGGTTGAAGGCGGCGTTGCAGAACTGGTTCTGGCTGTAGTTGCGCCCGAACCAGGTGGCGATGGTGTTGCCGGAGCCCGCCCAGCACCAATTGGTCTTCTGCTGGGCCTGCATGGTGATGTTGAGTTTCTTGGACGCGGCGAAGCCCTGGTGGTCGCCGCCGGCCGCCGCACTCGCCGTGGTGGGGACGGCGAGCAGGGCGGAGGCGACGAGCGCGGCGACGGACAGCCGTCTGCCGCGTACACGGCTCTTTCCGGTCATTTTCTGTTGTGCCGATGCACGGGACATGGACGTTCCTCCCGAGGCGGGGGGTTGAGACGGAGGAGCGCGTCCGGACGCTGATCAGGAGCATCAGGGTGTTGTCAGTGACCGGTCAACAGGTTTCAATGCTGGGTGAGCCGGCGGTGTGAACAGCGCGAACCGGATGTGAACGGCCGGTGCCCGGTCAAGAGGATCACAGCGGTCCGGCGAACCGGATCGCTCCCGCCGCCGGTGAATATTCACAGAGGGGCGAGCGGATGGCACAGAGCGGCACAGGAGCCGACGCGGCCGAGAACGAGCTTGCGCAGACCCTGCGCACCGGGCCGTTCCACCTGGCACTGCGCACCGCGCTGTCCGTGCGCGGGCTCGCCCTGCACCGGGTGCAGCACCGGCTCGCGCAACGCGGCGTACGGGTCGGGGTGACGAGCCTCAGTTACTGGCAGCAGGGCGCGCGCAGACCCCAGCGGGCCGAGTCGCTGCGTGCGGTACGCGCGCTGGAGGACGTCCTGGAGCTGCCCCCGCACTCCCTGAGCCGGCTGCTCGAACCGGCGTCGCCCCGCACCGGGGCGGAACGCCCCGCGGCCCGCTCCTACCGCTCCCTGGTCGAGGAGTCACGAGCACTGGAGCGGCTGCTGGCGGAGCTGGAGTCACCGGCCGACGGCGGGCTGCACACCGTCTGTCATCTGGAACGGGTCCTGATCGGCGCCGGACGCGAGCTCCGGGAGCGCGACTCGCAGCACGTCGTCCGCGCCCACCGGGACGGTGTGGACCGCTACCTCGCCATCCACCACGGGGACACCGGCTGCGACCCCGGACAGGTGGCGGTGCGGGCCGCCGAGAACTGCCGGGTGGGGCGCGTGCGCTGGCACGCCAAGGCGGGCGTCCTCGTCGCCGAGCTGCTCTTCGACACCCGGCTGCGGGCCGGGGAGACCTACGTCTTCGGCTACGGCTTCGAGGACGGCACGGCCGGGCCGAGCAGCGAGTACGTACGGGGGTTCAGCTTCGCGGGCGGGCAGTACGTGCTCCAGGTCCGCTTCGACAGCGCGGCGCTGCCGGTGCGCTGCCGCAGATTCGCCCAGAGCTCGGCCGGCGCGCCGCGCGCCGGACAACAGGAACTGACACTGGCGGGCCGGCACCGCGGGGTGCACCTGGTGGAACAGGGGGTACGGCCGGGGATCCTGGGGATCACCTGGGACTGGTCCTGAGGGGGCCGCGGTCGGCGAATGCCGGCCCGGCCACGTCGGGAGGGCAGCGGGCCGTGTCCGGCGGGTCCTCGCCTGGTCGCGTCCGGCGGGCAGCGGGGTGCACCCGGCGGACCCTCGCCCGGCCGTAGGTCCGTTGCCCTGCGGCGCCTTCCCGGGCTTTCGTCCAGGGTGCCCTGACAGGCTTGATCACTCACACCGGCCACATCAGCCTGTCCGGCGATTGAGGACACCGCCGCGCAGCGGTGGTGCGGAACAGGACGGCCCGCGGCCCGGCCGCGAGAGCTGCCGAGCCCGACCCTGAACCCGCGCCCGCCGCCAGGCGTCAGGCTTCCGGGCCCGCGATCAGCTTGCCGTCGGCCAGCTTGACCGGCACGGTGGGCAGGGGTGCGCCGGCCGGGCCCTGGAGGACCTTGCCGGTGGCCGGGTCGAACTTGCTGCCGTGGCACGGGCAGCTGATCTTCCCGTCCTCGATCTTGTCGACGACACAGCCCGCGTGCGTGCACACCGCGCTGAACGCCTTGTACTCGCCCTTGGCGGGCTGCGAGACGACCAGGCGCTGCTCGCGGTAGAGCCGCGCGCCTCCGACGGGCACGTCGGCCGGGGCCCCGAGCTCCACGGGGGCGGTGGGGGTGGCCGCGCCCTTCGCGCCGCCCGGACCGCCGCCCGTGCACGCCGTGACGCCGAGCCCCGCGGCACCCACGAGGGCGGCGCCGCGCAGCACGGTACGGCGGTCCGTGCCGGGGGCGACGGATTCGGCGGAGTCGGCGGGGGGTGTCATGGGTGCTCCAACGGTGCGTCGCGAACAGAACGCGTCGACCCTACCGGCACTGCGAATTCCGCTTGCGGCCCCTCCGGGCGGTCGGCGACGTGGCAGGCTGGGCCCGGCGGGAACCCTGCCGGGAAAGGATGCTCTTCGTGATCGTCGTCGCCGGAGAGGCTCTGATCGACCTGGTGCCTCTGGTGCCGGACGGCTCCGGGGAGGCGCTTCCCGCGTTGCTGCCGCGGCGCGGCGGAGGCCCGTACAACACGGCTGTGGCGCTGGGGCGGTTGGGCGGACCGGCCGCCTTCTGCTCCCGGGTGTCGGCGGACGGCTTCGGCGAGGCCCTGCTGACCGGTCTCCGGTCGGCGGGGGTCGACGTCTCGCTGGTACGGCGCGGGCCGGAGCCGACGACGCTCGCGGTGGCCGACGTGGGGGCGGACGGCTCCGCGGGCTACGCCTTCTACGCAGAGGGCACCGCGGACCGCCTGTTCGAGCTCCCGGGGCCGCTGCCGGAGGCGGTGTCGGCGCTGTGCCTGGGCACCTGTGCGCTGGTGCTGGAGCCGGGGGCGAGCGCCTACGAGGCGCTGCTGCGCAGGGAGGCGGAGCGCGGGGTGTTCACGCTCCTCGACCCCAACATCCGGGCGGGCCTGATCCCCGACGCGGACGCCTACCGCGCCCGCTTCCGGCGCTGGCTGCCGCACGTGACCCTGCTGAAGCTGTCCGAGGAGGACGCCCGGTGGCTGGGCGGCTCCCCCGCCGAATGGCTGGCCGAGGGACCCGCCGCGGTGGTGATCACCCATGGGGCGGCGGGCCTGTCCGTACACACCCGGGACGGCCTCCGGCACACGGCCCCGGCGCCCCCGGTCGAGGTCGTGGACACGATCGGCGCGGGCGACACGGTGAACGCGGCGCTGCTGCACGGGCTCGCGACATGTGGGGCACTGTCACGAGAGGCCCTGACCACGGTGGCCTGGCCCGCCCTCCTCCACTTCGCCGCCCGGGCGGCGGCCCTCACCTGCTCCCGCCCGGGAGCGGAACCCCCGTGGGCGACGGAGCTCGCTCTGTAGGGCTACGACTGCGGACCGGTTCGCCGGCTGCGGCGGGGGCGTCCTCAATCGCCGACCGGGCTGAATTCGATGGCTACGGTCCGCAATTCAGCCCGTCCGGCGCTTGAGGACAACGCGCGAAGCGTGTTGCGGGGGTCTGGGGGCTCGCCCCCAGTTTCGGGAAGGGGCGGGGCTGGGGAAAAAGCCCGCCGCAGGCGCGCTCGGCCCGCGGCCGGGAAACCAGCG
>NZ_JBFBBD010000110.1:0-20808 GCF_040689515.1 Streptomyces sp. NPDC051173 | reverse complement strand
TACTCCTCGGTGTCCTCGGCCGGGGGCTCCGCGCCCTCGCTCAAAAGCCCCTTCGGAAGGCCCCGCGGAGGAAAGTTCGTGAAATCCTTCACATGAAAAAACGGGGCGTCGGGCAAGCAGAAGCTCCGTTGTGCCCCGTTTGGGTCGTTCCAAACCTTCGGCGGCCGGATACCGGGC
The DNA here is from genome assembly GCF_040689515.1 of Streptomyces sp. NPDC051173. Lineage (NCBI taxonomy): Bacteria > Bacillati > Actinomycetota > Actinomycetes > Kitasatosporales > Streptomycetaceae > Streptomyces > Streptomyces sp. NPDC051173. The sequence continues at coordinate 20,631 of NZ_JBFBBD010000110.1, read as the reverse complement.
GGTATCTGTCGAGTTAAAGAGACGCTTATGCGAGCCGCCGTACGGCAGTGGTCTACCCCTCGACAGAGCCGCAAGGCCAGTTCAGCGGCGGTCTTCAACGCGCACACCGGCACCGTGGTTCCCTCTGGACGCTATGGCATGGGTCACGGGGACGGCGGAGTGTAGCAGACCCCTCCCCACTCCTTGTGAAGGGGCTCACGAGCACCCCCGTCCGGAGTGCTGGATACTCGAAACATGAGCACCACGGAGCGTCCACGGATCCTCGTAGTAGGCGGTGGGTACGTCGGCCTGTACGCGGCGCGCCGCATCCTTAAGAAGATGCGGTACGGCGAGGCGACCGTCACGGTCGTCGACCCGCGCTCGTACATGACGTACCAGCCCTTCCTCCCCGAAGCAGCTGCCGGCAGTATCTCCCCCCGCCACGTCGTGGTGCCGCTGCGACGCGTGCTCCCCAAGGCGGAGGTCCTCACCGGCCGCGTCACGACCATCGACCAGGACCGCAAGGTAGCCACGATCGCGCCGCTCGTCGGCGAGGCGTACGAGCTGCCCTTCGACTACCTGGTCGTCGCGCTCGGCGCCGTCTCCCGCACCTTCCCGATCCCCGGCCTCGCCGAGAACGGCATCGGCATGAAGGGCATCGAGGAGGCCATCGGCCTGCGCAACCACGTCCTCGAGCAGCTCGACAAGGCCGACTCGACCACCGACGAGGAGATCCGCCGCAAGGCGCTCACCTTCGTCTTCATCGGCGGCGGCTTCGCCGGCGCGGAGACGGTCGGCGAGGTCGAGGACATGGCCCGCGACGCCGCGAAGTACTACCCGAACGTCAAGCGCGAGGACATGCGCTTCGTTCTGGTCGACGCCGCCGACAAGATCCTCCCCGAGGTCGGCCCGAAGCTCGGCGCCTACGGCAAGCAGCACCTCGAGAGCCGCGGTGTGGAGATCCACCTCGGCACCTCGATGGACTCCTGCGTCGACGGCCACGTCGTGCTGAAGAACGGCCTCGAGGTCGACTCCAACACGATCGTGTGGACCGCGGGCGTCAAGCCCAACCCGGCGCTGGCCCGCTTCGGCCTGCCGCTCGGTCCGCGCGGCCACGTCGACACCTCCGAGACCCTCCAGGTCCAGGGCACCGACTACATCTGGGCCGCGGGCGACAACGCCCAGGTCCCGGACATGGTCGGCCGCAAGGCGGGCAACGAGAACGCCTGGTGCCCGCCGAACGCCCAGCACGCGCTGCGCCAGGCCAAGGTCCTCGGCGACAACGTGGTCTCGGGCATGCGGGGCTTCCCGCAGAAGACGTACGAGCACGCCAACAAGGGTGCGGTGGCGGGTCTCGGCCTCCACAAGGGCGTCGCGATGATCGTCATGGGCAAGATGAAGATCAAGCTCAAGGGCCGTCTCGCCTGGTACATGCACCGCGGTTACCACGGCATGGCCATGCCGACCTTCAACCGCAAGATCCGTGTCTTCGCGGACTGGACCCTGGGCATGTTCCTCAAGCGCGAGGTCGTCTCGCTCGGCGCCATGGAGAACCCCCGCGAGGAGTTCTACGAGGCCGCCAAGCCCGCCCCGCAGATCAAGAAGGACGCCCCGGCCGACAGCACGAAGGCCAAGGCTTCCTGACCTCGGGTCACCCGCCGCGCGCGCCGCGGTCAATACGCCGAAGGGCGTCCACCAATCCGTGGGGTGGACGCCCTTCGGCGTTTCCGGTGACGCACCGCCGATCTAATCTGACGGAACGGGACTACCGGGCCTGCTCTTGGTGTTTAGGTGTCAGTTGAACGTTTCTCCTGACCTTGCATCATGGAGGTGTGCGACATGGCCGACGCCGCTCGACGGCTCACCACGCTCGTGGAAGACGTACGGGGAGCACCGCTCCCCGTCCGGATCCGCGCCTGGGACCGCAGCGAGTACGGCCCGCCGGGCACACCCACCCTGGTCGTCCGCCACCGCCGCGCCCTGCGCCGGCTGCTCTGGAAGCCCGGCGAGCTGGGCCTCGCCCGCGCCTGGGTCGCGGGTGAGATCGACGTCGAGGGCGATCTCTACGAGGCGCTCGACCTGCTCGCCGGCACGCTCTGGGAGCGCGGCGAGGACACCGGCCGCAAGAGCGGCCTCGCCGCCCTGCTGACCGCCGCGCGCGACCCGCGCCTGCGGGCCGCGGCCGCCACGCTGGCCAAGCTCGGCGGCCCCGGCCTCCCGCCCCGCCCGCCCCGCGAGGAGGCCCCGAGGACGGGCGGCCGCCTGCACACCCTGCGCCGCGACAAAGAGGCCATCAGCCACCACTACGACGTGGGCAACGCCTTCTACGAGAAGGTCCTCGGCCCCTCCATGGTCTACTCCTGCGCCTACTGGGAGAGCCCGGACGGCACCCTTGAGGACGCCCAGCGGGCCAAGCTCGACCTGATCTGCCGCAAGCTCGATCTCCGGCCCGGACAGCGGCTGTTGGACGTCGGCTGCGGCTGGGGCTCCATGGTGCTGCACGCGGTGCGGGAGTACGGCGTCAGCGCGGTCGGCATCACCCTCTCCGAGGAGCAGGCCGCGTACGGCCGCAAGCGCGTCGCCGAGGCCGGGCTCACGGACCGCATCGAGATCCGGGTGCAGGACTACCGCGAGATCTCCGACGGCCCCTTCGACGCCATCTCCTCCATCGGCATGGCCGAGCACGTCGGCTCCGCGCGCTACGCGGAGTACGCCGCCGACGTCCACGCCCTCCTCAAGCCGGGCGGCCGCCTGCTCAACCACCAGATCGCGCGGCGCCCGCTGATGGACGAAGAGGGCTACGAGACGGACGAGTTCATAGACCGCTACGTCTTCCCCGACGGCGAGCTGGCCCCGGTGGGCCGGACCGTCGCACAGCTGGAGGAGGCCGGCTTCGAGGTCCGGGACGTCGAGGTGATCCGCGAGCACTACGCGCTGACGCTGCGTCAGTGGGTGCGGAACCTGGAGGCCCACTGGGACGACGCGGTGCGCCTGACGTCCGCGGGCCGGGCGCGGGTCTGGCGCCTCTACATGGCGGCCTGCGCCCTCTCCTTCGAGCGCAACCGCATCGGGGTGAACCAGGTGCTGGCCGTCCGCACGCCGGAGTCGGGTGCGTCCGGGCTGCCGCTGCGTGCGCGGGAGTGGCGGGGCTAGGTCCGTCGCCCCCGGTTGAACGCCCGACGGGCTGGAATCGGCTTGCTCAGCCGGTTCCAGCCCGTCGGTGTGTCTCCGAGGCGATGCGGAGTTACTCCGTCTTGATCGCCGTCAGCATGTTGAGCTTCGCCGCGCGGCGGGCCGGCCAGAGGGCGGCCAGGATGCCCACCAGCGCCGCCATCAGGAGGAAGAAGGCCATCCGGCCCCACGGCAGGACCATCTCGTACGTGCCGAGGCTCTTGCCGAGGAGTTCACCGGCCGCCCAGCCGAGGAACACGCCGAGGCCGACGCCGAGCACGCCGCCGAAGAGCGAGATGACCAGCGACTCCAGCCGGACCATGCGCTTGATGCCCTTGCGGTCCAGGCCGATGGCGCGCAGCATGCCGATCTCCTGCGAGCGCTCGAAGACGGACATCGCGAGGGTGTTGACGACGCCGAGGACGGCGACGATCACGGCCATGGCGAGCAGCCCGTAGAGCATGTTCAGCATCAGGCTGATGCTCGACGCGATGTCGTTGGAGATGTCCTTCTTGTCCTGGATCTGGATGGCCGGGTTGTCACCGAGGGCCTTGCGCAGGGAGTCCTTGGCCGAATCGCTCGCGCCCGCCTTCGTCTTGACCATGACCTGCTGGTCGTTGACGGTGCTCTGGTGCGGGGCGAGGGTCGTGGTGTCGACCATGATGCCGCGCATCAGCTCGTTGCCCTTGTAGACGCCCGAGACGGTGAGCTTGCCGTGCTTGCCGTCCTCGAAGGTGGCGTCGACCGTCGAGCCGAGCTTCCAGCCGTGGGTCTTGGCGGTGCTCTCGTCGACGACCGCCTTGCCGGCGGTGAGGCCGTCGAAGGAACCGGCGGTGAAGTCGAGCTTGGTGAGCTCCGTGATGCTCTTGCCGTCGACGCCGGTCAGCTGCTCGTGGTCGCCGTCGATCCGGGAGGCGGCCATGCGCAGCGGGCTGCTTGCGGTCGTCTCGGGGAGGCTCGCCAGCTTCTTGGCGACGTCCGGGGAGAGCGGGGTCCGCCCCGCCATGGAGACGACGTAGTCGGCCTTGACGGCGGAGGTGGCCATCTTGTCGAGGGCCTGCTGCACGCTGCCCGCGATGACCGTGAGGCCGGTGATCAGGGTGAGGCCGATCATCAGCGCGGAGGCGGTCGCGGCGGTGCGGCGCGGGTTGCGGACCGCGTTCTGCCGGGCGAGCTTGCCGGAGATCCCGAAGAGGCGCAGGACGGGCGCGGCGGCGGCGATCAGCGGGCGGGACAGCAGCGGGGTGAGCACGAAGACGCCGATGAGCAGCAGGCCCGCGCCGAGCCCCATGACGAACTTGCCGTCGTTCATGCCGGTGCCGGCGAGGACGGCGGCGACGCCCGCGCCGGACAGCAGGGCGCCGATGGTGTTGCGCACGACCAGGGAGCGGGTGGTGGCGACGGCGTGCACGCTGTTCATCGCGGCGACCGGCGGGATCTTCGCGGCGCGGCGGCCGGGCAGCCAGGCGGCCAGCATGGTCACGACGATGCCGACGACGAGGGAGGCGACGACCGTGCCGGGGGAGACGACGAGCGGGCCGTCGGGGACGGTGGCTCCGCTGCCGTTCAGCAGGGCGCGCAGGCCGGCGCCGATGCCGATGCCGGCCAGCAGGCCGGTGACGGCGGCGACCGCGCCGACGACGAACGCCTCGACGAGCACCGAGCGGGTGACCTGGCCGCGGCTCGCGCCGACGGCGCGCATCAGGGCCAGCTCCTTGGTGCGCTGGGCGACCAGCATGGTGAAGGTGTTGGCGATGATGAAGATGCCGACGAAGAGCGAGATGGCGGCGAAGGCCAGCATGCCGGTCTTCATGCCGTCCATGGCCTGGGCGATGAACTTGGCCTGCTCGTCGGCCAGCTCCTTGCCGGTGGTGGCTTCGGCGTCCCGCGGCAGGACCTTCTCGACCGCGGCCTTGAGCGCGCTCTGGGACGTACCGGCGGCGGCCTTGACGTCGATCTCGGTGAACTCGCCGGGCTTGGCGTAGAGCCGCTGCGCGGTGGCGGTGTCGAAGAGGGCGAGGCTGCCGCCCGCGGAGACGTTGCCGTCGTCGGTGGTGAAGACGCCGGTGAGCTTCTTCTCCAGGACCGGGCCGTCGACCGAGAGGCGGACGGTGTCGCCGACCTTGTAGCCGCCGCGGTCGGCGGTCTTGGCGTCGAGGGCGATCTCGTTCGCGCCCTGGGGCGCGCGGCCGTCCTTCAGGGGGTAGCGGGAGTCCTTGCCGTCGGCGCCGGGGTAGTAGTTGGCGCCGGAGGAGTTGAAGCCCTCGCCGACGAGCTTGCCGTGCTGGTCGGCTATCGCGGCGAAGCCGCCGACCGAGCCGGTCGCGGAGGCGGCGCCGGGCACCTTGCCGACCTGGTCGAGCAGGTGCTGGGTGAGCTTGGGCGCCTCACCGGGCCTGCTCTTGTCGCGGTCCGCCGTGTGCGGCTGGATCGCGACGTCGACGTGGTCGAAGCCCTTCTGGGAGCTCTTCTGGGAGGCGGCCGAGATGGTGTTGGTGAAGACCAGGGTGCCGGAGACGAAGGCCACGCCGAGCAGCACGGCGAGTACGGTCATCAGCAGCCTGGCCTTGTGCGCGAGCACATTGCGCAAGGCGGTACGGAACATGGGCGGTCAGTCCTGGGGGAGTGGGCTGGCGTGAGCTGGCGGGGCGGGCTGCGTGATCAGCTCGTACGGCCCTTGGCGTCGAAGCGCTTCATGCGGTCGAGGACGGCGTCGGCGGTCGGGCCGTACAGCTCGTCGACGATGCGGCCGTCGGCGAGGAAGACGACGCGGTCGGCGTAGGAGGCGGCGACGGGGTCGTGGGTGACCATGACGACGGTCTGGCCGAGCTCGCGGACGGAGTTGCGCAGGAAGCCGAGGACCTCGGCGCCGGAGCGGGAGTCGAGGTTTCCGGTGGGCTCGTCGGCGAACATGATCTCGGGCTTGCCGGCCAGCGCGCGGGCCACGGCGACGCGCTGCTGCTGGCCGCCGGAGAGCTGGTTGGGCCGGTGCTTCAGGCGCCCGGAGAGACCGACGGTGTCGACGACCATGTCCAGCCACTTCTGGTCGGGCTTGCGGCCGGCGATGTCCATGGGGAGCGTGATGTTCTCCAGGGCGGTCAGGGTCGGCAGCAGGTTGAACGCCTGGAAGATGAAGCCGATCTTGTCGCGCCGGAGGCGGGTGAGCTTCTTGTCGCCCAGCGAGGTCAGCTCGGTGTCACCGATGCGGGCGGAGCCGCGGGAGACGGTGTCGAGGCCGGCCATGCAGTGCATCAGCGTGGACTTGCCGGAGCCGGAGGGGCCCATGATCGCGGTGAACTCGGCCTGGCGGAACTCCACGGAGACCGAGTCCAGCGCGACCACCTGGGTCTCGCCGTGTCCGTAGACCTTGGTGAGATCCGTGGCGTGGGCCGCCACCGCGGTGGGGCGGGCGGCGGTCTGGACGCCGAGGGGGGAGCTGGAGGGGTGCACGGTGGAGCGCTCCGATCGGGACGGGGTGCGGGGGACTTATCCCATCGTCCGTCGCCGATCCGCCCCGGGGATCAGCCCCAGCTCCCGTTCCCGGGACAGACCACGGAGGTATCCGGAAGCGGTCGTCTCCTCCTTGGGTATGACGGGGACCCTGGCCGGACGGCGTCGAGATTGCGACAATTCCGGTCGGTGCCACGGGCGGGGCACGGAGCAGGGGGTATCGGCCCGTGGCATGTGCCTTTGACGCGGTTCTTGCGCTGATGGACCCTCAGTTGCCAATAAAATAAGACAACCTCGGGTCCTCGTTCCGCTGTTTGGGGGGCGCTCCCGGGCTAGGCTCATCCTGCTCTCCTTGTACAGGGAGGCTCGCGCGCCTACCCGCTCGCACGCCCGAGAGCCCTGCCCGGATGGTGGAATGCAGACACGGCGAGCTTAAACCTCGCTGGCCCTTCGGGCCGTGCCGGTTCAAGTCCGGCTCCGGGCACTCTGCTGCTTCATGGCGCCCACTCTCCGTAGGGAACCGACTGCCCCCGGTTCTCGTTCTCCTCCTGTGGCAGGGGAGAAAAGATCGTCCCCCGGTACGAGCTCGTTCCTTTGCCTACCCATTACCCTGGTTCGCAAGGCCGCGCACGGTGGCCATGGAGGAGTGAGATGAGGAGCAGCAACCCGGTCTTCTCGCGAGGGTTCCGCGACAACAACGGCTACGCGGGCTTCACCGCCGGGCCGCAGGCCGGGACCGCGGCCCAGGGAAACCCCTACGCGAGCAACCCCTACGCACAGCCCGCCAACCCCTACGCGCAGGGCGGGCCGGACCTCCGGCAGGGCGCCCCCGCGCAGCCCGGCCGGATGACGATGGACGACGTCGTCATGCGCACGGGCATGACGCTCGGCCTGGTGATCCTCGGCGCCGCCTTCGGCTGGGCCACCGACCTGTCGCCGGTGATCGGCTTCGGCGCCGCCATCGTCGCCGCGGTGCTCGCCATCGTCCAGACGTTCAAGGCGAAGCCCTCCCCGGCGCTCATCCTGGGCTACGCCCTCTTCGAGGGTGTCTTCCTCGGCGTCATCAGCAAGGCGTACAACAATTACGCGGACGGCGCCGCGGTGCAGGCGGTGCTGGGCACCCTCGCCGTCGCCGTCGGCACCCTCATCGCCTACAAGTCCGGCCTGATCCGGGTCAACAACCGCTTCTACCGCGTGGTGACGGCCGCGGCCATCGGCTTCTTCCTGCTGACGATGGTCAATCTGCTGTTCGCCGCCTTCGGCGGCGGTGACGGCCTCGGCCTGCGCAGCGGCGCGCTCGGCATCGGCGTCGGCGTCATCGGCGTGCTGATCGGCGCGGCCTATCTGGCGATGAACTTCAAGGAGATCGAGGACGGCGTGCAGTACGGCGCCCCCCGCAACGCCTCCTGGACGGCCGCCTTCGGCCTGACCATGTCGCTGGTGTGGATCTACCTGGAGATGCTGCGCCTGGTCTCCCTCCTCAACGGCGACGACTGACCCCACGGGGCCGGTCCGCGCCGACCGACGGGCTGACTGACGAAGGGCCCGGGATCCACCTGACAGGTGGATCCCGGGCCCTTCGCCGTGGGTGCCCCGTTGCGCGCCGTGGTGTCGGTGGGTTGACCGGGGAGTGCGTACGTCCGCTACCGCAGCTTGCGTGCTGCCCGCCGGAGGTCGTACTCGTGGACTATCGCTTTGGCGTGGCCATAGGCGAGCTCGTGCTCTCCGCGCAGCCAGCTGACCTTCTCCTCGAAGCGGAGGAGAGAGGGGCCCTCGTCGACCGTGCGCAGCCAGTCGGCGACTTCGCGGCCGGTGCAGTGAGGGATTCGGGAGAGCAGGTTCCGGTGGGTTTCGTCGGAGAAGACGTGGGACATCGGCGCCTCCGGACGCGTCGGATGATGGTCCTTCCTGTCACCGTGCCTGAGTGTTCAGGCGTTGGCAACAGTCCGTCCACAGCGCATAGGCTCACGGCGTGGATGATGTGACGCCTCTTCTGGCCGCCGTGGACGGTTTCGCCGACCGGCTGCGTGCCCTGCCGCAGTCCCGTCTGAGCAGGGGAGCCGCCGCGGAAGCGCTGGCACTCGCTCGTGAGTTGGCGGCGTGGACCCAGCGGATCGAGGAACCGGAGGCCGGCGAGCCGAGGGAGATGCCGGAAGCGGGCATGTTCGCGGTCGCCGACCAAGTGGCCGTGGCCGGTCACGATTTGGCCGAAGCGCTCACCGCGACCGGCGGGAAGCCGCTGCCCGAGGGGATCGGGACGGCCGAGGCGATGGCACTGATCGAGGCGGCGGCCCAGCGCTGCGGGCTCTGACCCCGCCTCCGGCTACAGCGAGGCGATGACGCGGTCCGCCAGGACGTAGATCTTCTCCGTCGCACAGCCGAAGGTCAGGGTGTACGCGCCGGACACGCCGGAGCCGCCCAGCAGCACGGGCGCGTCCCCGGCGCGGAGCGCCTCCGCGAGGCGCTCCGCGGTCTCGCGGTGGCCGGGGGTCATGCAGATCGTGGTGCCGTCGGCGAAGGCGTAGACATCGAGGGTGCCGAGCGGGCCGGGGCGCACGTCGGTGAGCGGTACGCGGGCCTCCGCGAGCTCACCGAGCCGCTCGACGGTGTTCTCGTGGTCGCCCACGAGCGGCATGGGCGAGAAGTCGGGGTGCGAGGGGTGGCGGCGGCGCGCGGCCGCCAGCTCCGGGGACTCGGCCGCCTCGGACTCGGCCGCCGCGTCGAGCGGCTCCAGCCCGACGAAATCCGCCTGCCGGGGCAGATAGCCGCCGTACGGGCCCTCGGGGGCGAGCAGGTCGTCACCGAACCCGGGCAGCCCGCCCAGCAGCGACGGGGCGTCGGTGGCGGCGCTGAGGTCCCGGCTCTCCTGGGCGGCCCAGAACGCGCGGGCCTCGGCCAGCTCCCGCTCCCGCTCCTCGGCGAGGGCGTCGGCGACGGCCGCCCGTATCTCGGAGACCTCCGCCGCGGGCGCGGTGCGGGCCGCGGGCACCGGGGCGACCTCGCGCCGGTCCGCACCGGCGGCCGCCGCGAGATCGGCACGCAGGGCGCTGATCTGCCGGCGGAGGCCACGCGTGCTGTACAGGGCGGCGGCTCCCGCGGCCGTCGCCGTGGCAGCGGCCAGCAGCAGGGCAAGGTTCATGGCGCTCACTGACGTACTCCCGGTTGCTATGGATCCCCCAGATTCCTACCTCAGGTTGACGGTCCGCGCCGTACGGCCCCAGTGCGAAACGTCATGAAACGGACGGGACTTAGGTCCGGGACGTTCTTCCTTCAACATCCCTGACCTGGGGAAACGAATCGCCCTCACGACGCAGGTCACATCCTGGGGGCGATTCGGTCACGTTCACATACGGAATGCTGCGTGACTGTTCCTGACCGGCTGAGTCGTGTTTCAGCTCAGCCGCCAGTTTTCTCGGCCGCGTCTTCGCTGCGCTTCCGCTGCGCTTCCGCTGCGCTTCCGCTGCGCTTCCGCTGCGCTTCCGCTGCGCTTCCGCTCAGCTCAGCCGCTCGATGACCATCGCCATGCCCTGGCCGCCGCCCACGCACATCGTCTCCAGGCCGAACTGCTTGTCGTGCCACTGGAGCGAGTTGATGAGCGTGCCCGTGATGCGCGCGCCGGTCATGCCGAAGGGGTGGCCGACCGCGATCGCGCCGCCGTTGACGTTGACCTTGTCCAGGTCGGCGCCCAGCGCCCGGTAGGAGGGGATGACCTGGGCGGCGAACGCCTCGTTGATCTCGATCAGGTCGATGTCGCCGATGCCGAGCCCGGCCCGGCGCAGCGCCTGCTCGCTCGCCTCGACCGGGCCGAAGCCCATGATCTCGGGGGAGAGGGCGGAGACGCCGGTGGAGACGATCCGGGCGAGCGGGGTCAGGCCCAGCTCCCGCGCCTTGGTGTCGGACATGATCACCAGGGCGGCGGCGCCGTCGTTCAGCGGGCAGCAGTTGCCCGGCGTGATCAGGCCGTCCGGGCGGAAGGACGGCTTCAGGCCCTGCACGCCCTCCAGCGTCACACCCGCGCGCGGGCCGTCGTCCTTGCTCACGACCGTGCCGTCAGGGGTGGTGACCGGCGTGATCTCGCGTGCCCAGAAGCCCTTCTCGATGGCTTCCTCGGCGAGGTTCTGCGAGCGGACGCCGAACTCGTCCATCTCCTGCCGGGTGATCCCCTTCAGGCGGGCGAGGTTCTCCGCGGTCTGGCCCATCGCGATGTACGCGTCCGGCACCAGGCCGTCCTCGCGCGGGTCGTGCCACTCGTCCCCGCCCTGCTCGGCGCGGGCGGCCGTACGGGCCTCGGCGTCGGCGAAGAAGGGGTTGTGGCTGCCCGGCATGCCGTCGGAGGTGCCGTGCACGCTCCGCGAGACCGTCTCGACGCCCGCCGAGATGAAGACGTCGCCCTCGCCGGCCTTGATCGCGTGCAGTGCCATCCGCGACGTCTGGAGCGAGGAGGAGCAGTAGCGGGTGATCGTGCAGCCGGGCAGGTGGTCCATGCCCATCTGCACGGCCACGATCCGGCCGAGGTTGTGACCCTGCTCGCCGCCGGGCAGGCCGCAGCCGAGCATCAGGTCGTCGATGTCGCGCGGGTCGAGCTCGGGGACCTTCGCGAGTGCGGCCCCGATGATCGTCGCGGTCAGGTCGTCGGCCCGCACGTCCTTCAGCGAGCCCTTGAAGGCGCGACCGATCGGGGAGCGGGCGGTTGAGACGATCACGGCTTCGGGCATCACGGCTCCAGGGGGCGTGAGTGGGCTGGACTCTGATGGAAGTTACCCGCGCGTAAGGCTGGGGTCACGGGGGCTTCGCTGTGATGCGGAACTCTTTTCCAAGCGTACGCTTTCCGCTGGGTGCGGTTGCCTTGTCGGGTGCGGGTCCGTTGCCGCCTGCGGCGGGGGGCGCCCTGCGGGCGCGTCCTCAATCGCCGGACGGGCTGGTTTTGGCTGATGTGGGTGCGTATTCAGCCTGTCCGGCGTTTGAGGACAGCGCGCGAAGCGTGCTTCGGGGGTCTGGGGGCTTGCCCCCCACGCGGCGGAGCCGCACATCAGACGCAGCCGGGAAGGGGCGGGGCTGGGGAACAAAGCCCGCCGCAGGCGACAAGTGGATCAGCCCCGGGTCGCGCGGGACCACATGTGGTGAGGAGTCGCCTCCGTGTGAGACGGCAGGCGACGCCGTTTGCGGTGCTTCAGGAGCGCCCAGCGCCCGCGGGCCGCCGTGACCTCCGTGCCGCCCTCGGACGCCGCCTCCGCCGCCGCCCGGGCCACCGGCAGGATGCCCTCGCGGCGGGCCGCGTCCGGGCGCTCCTCGTCCTCCGGCCAGAGGCCGAGCGCCGCGCAGAGCGTGGGGAGGACGGCCATGGCCGCCGTCGCGTACCCCTCGGCAGAGGGGTGGTAGTTGTCCGGACCGAACAGCTCCCGGGGGTTCTGCTCGAACTCCGGCCCCAGCAGCGCGCCCAGCGAGACCGTACGGCCCCCGGCCTCCAGCACTCCTATCGTCTGCGCCGCCGCCAGCTGCCGGCTCTGCCGCCGGGCCACCCAGCGCAGCGGCTGGTAGACCGGCTCGATGGTGCCCAGGTCCGGGCAGGTGCCCACCACCACCTCGCTGCCCGCCTCGCGCAGCCGGCGGACGGCGTCGGAGAGCAGGCGTACGGAGCGGGCGGCGGGCATGCCGTGGGTGACGTCGTTGGCGCCGATCATGATCACGCAGACGTCGGGGGCGCGGACGCCCTCCTCGACCAGCAGGGTCACCTGCCGGTCCAGGTCGTGCGACTGGGCGCCGGACAGCGCCACGTTGCGCAGCTCCACCGGCCGCTCGGCGACCGCGGCGAGCCCCGACGCCAGCAGGGCGCCGGGCGTCTGGCGGGGCCGGTGCACGCCCTGGCCCGCGGCGGTGGAGTCGCCGAGGACGCCCAGGAGCAGCGGGTCGCGGCCCAGCCGGTGGACGAACGCCGAGCCGTAGCGGCCGTCCGCGTGCGGGGGCGCCTCGTGCCGGCCGCCGACGATCCGCCGGGCGAGCCGGGCCTCGGTGAGCAGGACGCCGAACGCGGTGGCGCCGAGCAGGCCGATGCCGCCGCCGCCGTACGCCGCGGCGGCGGCGATGCGTCGGGCTGCGCGCGCCCTGGACATGGTCCGCTCACCTCCTGCTGCTGGTTCTTTCCCCAGCCCCGGCCCTTCCCGAAACGGGATGCTTGTTCAGGCCCCCGGGTGCGGGTCGGTTGGCGCCTGCGGCGGGCTTGTTCCCCAGCCCCGCCCCTTCCCGGAACTGGGGCTCGTGCCCCAGGCCCCCGGCTGCGGGCCCGTTGCCGCCTGCGGCGGGGGCGCCCTCCGGGCGCGTCCTCAATCGCCGGACGGGCTGAGTTGCGCGCCCGGGCCGAAGGATCAAGGCAACGGTCCGCACAAACCAGCCCGTCCGGCGATTGAGGACAACGCGGCGAAGCCGTGTTGCGGGGGTCCGGGGCGCAGCCCCGGTTCCAGGAGCAATGAAGATCACCCGCACCCGACCGGCCGAGCGCGGACGCGCATAGGCTGGGCGCATGGGCACGCGACCGACCGCTAGTGCCCCCGACCGCGGAGATCACCGTGCAGTATCACGATTCGATGATCGAGCTCATTGGCAACACCCCGCTGGTGAAGCTCAACAACGTGACCGAAGGCATTCAGGCCACCGTCCTCGCCAAGGTCGAGTACCTCAACCCCGGCGGCTCGGTGAAGGACCGTATCGCCGTGCGGATGATCGAGGCCGCGGAGAAGTCCGGTGAGCTCAAGCCGGGCGGGACGATCGTGGAGCCGACGTCGGGCAACACGGGTGTGGGTCTGGCGATCGTGGCCCAGCAGAAGGGCTACAAGTGCATCTTCGTCTGCCCGGACAAGGTGTCCATGGACAAGATCAACGTGCTGCGTGCCTACGGCGCCGAGGTCGTGGTCTGCCCGACCGCCGTCGACCCCGAGCACCCCGACTCGTACTACAACGTCTCCGACCGCCTCGTCCGTGAGACGCCCAACGCCTGGAAGCCCGACCAGTACAGCAACCCCAACAACCCGCGGTCCCACTACGAGACCACCGGTCCGGAGATCTGGGAGCAGACGGAGGGGAAGATCACCCACTTCGTCGCGGGCGTCGGCACCGGTGGCACCATCAGCGGCACCGGCCGCTATCTGAAGGACGTCAGCAAGGGCGAGGTCAAGGTCATCGGCTCCGACCCGGAGGGCTCGGTCTACAGCGGCGGTTCGGGCCGGCCGTATCTGATCGAGGGCGTCGGCGAGGACTTCTGGCCGACCGCCTACGACGGGACTGTCGCGGACGAGATCGTCCCGGTCTCCGACAAGGACGCCTTCCAGATGACGCGCCGCCTGGCCAAGGAGGAGGGCCTGCTGGTCGGCGGCTCCTGCGGCATGGCCGTCGTCTCCGCGCTGCGCGTCGCCGAGGGGCTCGGCCCGGACGACGTCGTCGTCGTGCTGCTGCCCGACAGCGGCCGCGGTTACCTCAGCAAGATCTTCAACGACGAGTGGATGGCCAACTACGGCTTCCTGGACGAGGGCGGCGCGACCGCCCGCGTCGCCGACGTCCTCAAGCGCAAGGACGGCGAGCTCCCCTCGCTGGTGCACATGCACCCCGAGGAGACCGTCGGCGAGGCCATCGAGGTGCTCCGCGAGTACGGCGTCTCGCAGATGCCCATCGTCAAGCCGGGCGCTGGGCACCCCGATGTGATGGCCGCCGAGGTCGTCGGCTCGGTCGTCGAACGGGAGCTGCTGGACGCGCTGTTCACCAAGCGCGCCTCGCTCTCCGACCCGCTGGAGAAGCACATGTGCGCCCCGCTGCCGCAGGTCGGCTCCGGTGAGCCGGTCTCGGGCCTGATGGCCGTGCTCGGCAGCGCCGACGCCGCGGTCGTGCTGGTCGAGGGCAAGCCGAAGGGTGTGGTGAGCCGTCAGGACCTGCTCGCCTTCCTCGCGGAGGACGCGAACGGCACCCCGGCCAAGTAGGGGCCAAGTAGGCCGCCGCCGTCAGGTGAACGGCAAGAGGCGCATGCGGCCCGTAAAGGGTACGTATGCGTCACGCGCCCGCAGCACGGACTTAACAACGGTCCGGCATATTGAGGGGTGTCGGCAGGGAGCGTGCTCCCGGGCCGGCAGCCCGAAGCGGCGGCAGGACTTCCGGAGCGGCTCCCGGACTCCACGGCCGTCCGGACGCGGAGGACCGGCCCAGGCCGGGGCCCGTGTCCTCGCGGGGACCGCCGTCGTCCCGACCCCGGCCCAGGCCGGGGTACGGCGGCCCCCGCGCTCCATTTTGTGCCCGCCGGTTCGACGGCTCCGCTCGCGGAACCGGGCTACTTCCAGTCGGAATCCGGCTTGTGCCGCCCCGGCCAGGGGAACGCCCCGGAGGAATTCAGGGCGTTGACGCCCACGATGCCCGCCCAGCACACCACCAGGCCCGGCAGGTGCGCGTTGACCACGGCGATGGCGGACAGCGGGATCGCCAGCACCAGGGAGATCGCGGCGAAGCCGAAGCGCTCGCCGAAATTGCCGACGCCCGGGCCGCCCGCGCCGGGGCGGGCGCCGCGGGCGACGCTCATCTGCGCTTCGGCGAGGTGCCTGCGCACCCGCCGGTCGATCGCCTCGTCGAGCTTCTCGTCGACCTTCTCCAGGAAGCTGTCGACGAGCTCACGCTCGTACTCCTGGCCCAGCTCCTTGCGGGTCTGGAGTGTCGCGTCGAGTTCCTTGCGCAGCTCGGGCTTGAGGTCGGGGTCATGGGCCGTCATGGCTATGACGATACGGTCGGAGCCGCCCCGCGTCGCTGGGGTTAGCACCCGTATCCGCAGTGGGGGACGTCCCCGGCCCACCGGGCCGCCGCCCCCGTGGAAGGAGCAGTACGTGCACGGACCGACCGTACCGTTCCTGCAAACTGAGCGGGAGTGGGTCCTGTTGCCGGGACTCATGCTCAGCCGGACGCCCCGAACGGTGTTGGGTGTCCTGGTTCCCCGCGTTCGCTCCGTTTCCGGGCGGCACGCATCTGGTGCGTGGTCCGGGGATGTGGGGGCGGGGTTCCTCACGTCCTGGGGAGCCTGGTTCGGCCTGGACGGTCCGATGCCCGTACCCATCGCTCTGGTGGGTACGGGGCGGTGTCGTCCGTCGCCGGATCGGGTGTCCCAGGGCGCGCCTTCCGATTGCCACGGCGGCAGCGTCGTGGCGAGTGGTCTTCCTGGTGTTGCTGGTGAGGGGCTTCTGCCAGTGCTGGGCGCCCCACCTCGAGGTGTACGCAGGGTCGACGGCGATGACGGTGATGCCGAGTTCGGCCGCCATGCTGACGAGACGGGCCCGCAGCTTCCCGGTGGGCATGCCGGAGATGAGCTGCCGGAACATCTTGCGCCCTCGGTGCTTTTCGCGGGTGGTCTCCGTGGTGAAGTCCAGGTTCTCGACCGCGATCGCGAGGCCGTGCCGCTTGGCCCAGTGCAGGAGGCGGATGAGGGCGTGGCGGACCTGGGCGTCGCGATGCTGCGCGGTGCCGGACAGGTCGTAGTCGAAGCGGTGCGGCTGTCCGGCCGGGTTGCCGTGTTCGTCGAGGCGCCAGGCGGCCAGGTGATCGGCGTTGGCGTCCACGCCGATCATGCCATCGGCGCGGGCCGCCTCCAGGGGAACGGCCTGGTGATACTCCCCGCCCAGCGGGACGAGGACCTACCCGTCAGAGCCTGCTTACGCCGAGCCCACCGGTCACTGTCATGCTCCAGACCGTCACGGCAACGGGCCTTCAGGTCACGGGACGCGAGCGAGGCAAGGTGACCGCCAACCGCACGCAGGACTTCCCCGTCCCCACATGTGAGGCCCTTGAGCCGGTCCCGGATCGCGACACCGGACGGGCCGGGTACAACGAACGGCACCTCGACCGGCCGGAGTTGCTTTACGGAGTCAGTCATGCCCAGCGGCCTGAAGTGCCTTGCGGGCCCGGTCCTTCACCAAGCGGCGACCATACAGACGGGCACAGAGCAACGTCAGCACCTCCACTATGTCTCGTACGAGGCCGTCATCGGCTTCACCGTCATCCAGCACGACCAAGTGCCGCCCGGATGCGGCAAGACCGCCACACCGCCTGCGGATGCACCCCCTGGACCCGCGCCCACTGTGTCAGATTCACAACCACGACAGTACGAGGCACTCACTCATGAATACTAACGATCACTCATATATCACTGGAAAGAGTCCGGTTCCACCCCTGCTTGCGTCCCTCACCGCCGGGACCGATTCCGCCGATGCCCTCACCGTCGCCGGCCGCCCCTGCTCGCGGGAGGAACTGCTGGGCGCCGCACGGGCGGTGGCTGCCCGCGTCGCCGGCGCGCCCTGCGTGGCCGTACAGGCGGAGGCCACGCTGGAGACCGTGGCGGCCGTCGTGGGCGGGCTGCTCGCCGGGGTGCCCGTGGTGCCGCTGCCACCGGACGCCGGGCCCGCCGAACGCGACCACATCCTGCGGGACTCCGGCGCCGAGCTGGTCCTGGGCACCGGGGGAGACGTCCCGGTCGACATACGGGAACGGGCCGACTGGACCGGCCCCGAGGCGGACCCCGCCGGCACCGCCCTGATCCTCTACACCTCGGGCACCACCGGTTCGCCCAAGGGCGTCGAGATCCCGCGCGGCGCCGTCGCCGCGGGCCTGGACGGGCTGGCCGACGCCTGGCGGTGGACGGCCGAGGACACCCTCGTGCACGGCCTGCCGCTGTTCCACGTGCACGGCCTGGTCCTCGGTGTGCTGGGCGCGCTGCGCACCGGCAGCCGCCTGGTGCACACCGGCCGCCCCACCCCGGAGGCGTACGCGGCGGCGGGCGGCAGCCTTTACTTCGGAGTGCCGACCGTGTGGTCCCGCGTCGCACGCGACCCGGCCGCCGCCCGCGCGCTGGGCAAGGCGCGGCTGCTGGTGTCGGGCAGCGCCGCGCTGCCCGCGCCCGTCTTCCGCGACCTGGAACAGCTCACCGGGCAGCGGCCCGTCGAGCGCTACGGCATGACGGAGACCCTCATCACCCTCTCCACCCGCGCCGACGGCGAGCGCCGCCCCGGCTCGGTGGGCCTGCCGCTGCCCGGCGTGCGGACGCGGCTCGCGCGGACCGAGAACGGCATCGGCGAGCTGGAGCTGTGCGGGCCGACGCTCTTCACCGGCTACCTGGGCCGCCCGGAGGCGACCGCGGCCGCGCACACGGAGGACGGCTGGTTCCGTACGGGCGACATCGCCACCGTCGAGCCCGACGGCATGCACCGCATCGTGGGCCGCGCCTCCACCGACCTCATCAAGTCCGGCGGTTACCGCGTCGGCGCGGGCGAGGTCGAGAACGCGCTGCTCGACCACCCGGCCGTGAGCGAGGCCGCCGTCGTGGGCGTCCCGCACGAGGACCTCGGCCAGGAGATCGTCGCCTACGTCGTGGCCGACGGCGTGAGCGAGCGGGCGCTGATCGACTTCGTGGCCGGGCACCTGTCCGTGCACAAGCGGCCGCGCCGCGTCCGTTTCCTGGCGGCGCTGCCCCGCAACGCGATGGGCAAGCCGCAGAAGAAGCTGCTTCCGCCCGTGTGAGCCACGCGCCCGCCCCGGGCCCTGCATAATTCCATGCAGAGCCCGGGATCGGTGAATGGCCGAGGTGGTCCGGGACCGCGCACAGCCGACGACCGATGGAGGGCCCGATGAGCGACAACGGAGGCGAACCCGAAGCCACCGCCCGGCTGCAGAAGCTCTTCGAGGGCCACCGGCTGACCCCCACCCAACGGCGCATCGCCCACTGCATGGTGCGGCGCTCCGCCGACGCGCCCTTCCTCTCCAGCGTCGAGCTCGCCGAGCTCGCCGGTGTCAGCCAGCCCTCCGTGACCCGCTTCGCCGTCGCCCTCGGCTTCGACGGCTACCCCGCGCTCCGGCGGCACCTGCGCGACGTCGTCCCGGCCGCCGCGACGGACGGCGACAGCTCGTACAACGAATACCAGCAGGCAGTCCAGGCGGAGATCGACAACCTCCGCCACCTCTCCTCGCTGCTCGCCGACGCCGGGCCCGTCACCCGCGCCGGGCGGCTGCTCGCCCGCTCCCGGCCGCTGCCCGTGCTCGGGCTGCGCGCCGCCACCGCGCAGGCCGCCGGGTTCGCCTACTTCGCGCGCAAGGTCCACCCCGACGTGCGGCTCCTGGACGAGGGCGGCACGCTGCTCGCCGACCGCGTCGACGCGGCCGTGCGCGCCGGGGCGAGCGCCCTGCTGTGCTTCGCGCTGCCCCGCCACCCGCGCGAGGTCGTCGAGGCGCTGGAGTACGCGCGTGGCGAGGGGCTGACGGTCGTCACCGTCGCGGACTCCACCTTCGCCCCCGTCGCCCGCCACAGCGACCTCCTCCTGCCCGCCGCCGTCGGCACAGGCCTCGCCTTCGACACCGCCTGCGCGCCGATGCTCCTGGGACGGGTGCTCCTGGAGTCCATGTGCGACGCGCTGCCGGACGCGCAGGCGCGGCTGGAGGAGTTCGACGCGAAGGCGGCGGCCCGGGGCCTGTTCGTGGAGTAGCCCGGGGCGCGGGGCCTCAGTGCTCGCGGACCATCTCCGGGAAGCGGGCCGACGGGCCGTCCAGGAGCCGGTCGTCGTGGCCCTTGAGGAACCGGTCGAAGAACGACACCACGTACGCGCGTTCCGCCGCCACCGCCCGCCCCGGCGGCACGGACCCGATGCCCTTCCCCAGCCGCTCCGCCGTCAGCGCGCCCCGCTCGGCGAACGCGGGCAGCAGGGAGGGCGCGTCGGTGTACGTACCGTGCTCGGCTCCCGTCATCTTCCACTCCGCCTGCCAGCCGCGCGCGTGCTGCCGGAACGCGTCCCACGACGGCCTGTTGTCGGCCGCCCCCGCGCCGTCCGAGCCCAGCAGGAGGAACGGCCGGCCGACGCCCTCGCGCGCCGCGGTGCTCAGGGTCTGGCCGGAGGCGTCCGGCAGCGGGAAGTCCATCTGCCCGTCCATATTGATGCCCGCCTTCACCCGGCGGTCGTCGTGCGCCGTCTGGGCCGCGGTGAACCCGCCCGCGGACTGCCCGGCCATCCCCACGCGCCCGAGGTCCATCGAGTGCCCCAGCCCGCTCGGCAGCCCCGCCCGCCACTTCGCGTCGCCCAGCGTGTCCAGGACGAACCGGCTGTCGCCCACCCGTGCCTTCATCGCCGTCCGCAGCGTCTCGTCGACCTTCTCCACCGGCGCGCCGGCGAGCGAGGGCAGCACGGACTCGGCCAGCCGTCCGCCGGGGAGGCGCACCTCGGACGCGTCGAAGGTGTGGTCGACGGTGACGACCACGTAGCCGCGCGAGGCCAGCTCCTCCACGAGCCCGGTGTTCCAGGTGCGGGGGTCGCCCAGGCCGGACGAGTACAGCACCACCGGCAGCCCCCGACTCCCGCGCGCCACGGGCGCGTCCACGCGCGCGTGCGTACGCGTGGCCGCCCAGTCGGCGGCGCCCGCTGTCACCCCGTAGTTGAAGACGCCGGCGCCACGGCCGGAACCGAAGTGCGCGGCGGAGGGCCCGTCCATCTGCGGCGCGATTCCCTGCCGCCCCGGTTCCGCCGGATAGAACAGGCTGACCATCACCTCCCGGTCACCCCCTTTCCACGGATCCTTACGGCCGGTGTCCACGAGATGCCGGGTGGCCGTACCGACGGCGTACGGGCCGGTGGGTGCGGGCAGTTGGGCCTGCGCTTGCGCGTGCGCGCGGGGTACGGGGGCGAGGGCGCTCAGCAGCCCGGTCACCGCCAGCGCGCCGACGGCGAGGAGAGCTCGCCGCTTCAATTGCCGTTCCTGTGCCATGGGGGTGGGCCCTTCTGGTTCGCTCGCCGATGCCGGCGAATCTAGGGCGTGGGTGGGGGTGGGGGCGTCATACGGCGGGGCCAAGGTGGGGGTGATACCTGGGTACGACGTGTTCCCCAGCCCCGCCCCTTCCCGAAACCGGGGAGACCCCGGACCCCAGCGGCCTGCGGCCGCGTCCTCAATCGCCGGACGGGCTTGGATGGTGCGGACCGTGGCCAACGCGCGGTTCGGGGGTCTGGGGGCTTGCCCCCAGTTTCGGGAAGGGGCGGG
>NZ_JBFBBD010000109.1:0-20909 GCF_040689515.1 Streptomyces sp. NPDC051173 | reverse complement strand
TCTCCTACCACCCCTTCACCCGCCCACTCGACCTCATCGGCCTGCCCTGACCTGCACCACCACATGATCACCAGGACTTTGAATCAGCCCTGGGTTGCATGCAGATCCTGTCTCTGACTAGTGGCACGTACCCCGTTGAGGAATCTGTCATAGTCCGGGGCGCCCTTTTTGGCGTTGTCATCAAACATGACGTCAGGGAGATTCTCAAGCTCTGAACATTTCCCATCTGGGGGGCATCGTAACCGAGCCAAACGATGGATGCAGTCGATTTGTTGAACTTCCGCGCCTCAAGGAACGTCTGCTTCGCTCGATTGATCCCACCTTTGGCGAAATCTTCGTTCAACATCGTGTCGAGCCCCGGGACATAGGCCGCCACATTCTTTGAGTTATCGGGGTCACCGAACGAAACAATGGCCCTACCGTTCCCCTTGTCCCCGATCCCCAGCAGGAACATCGGTGGATAAGTTTCCTCCTTCAGCCTCTGGTCGATCAGCTTGAGCCCCTTGAGCTGAGTCTGCGATTTATCATCGTCCTGTCCGTCCAACTTCGCCATGAGGATGGGCAGATAGTCACGGTTGGCCTTGTCGCGCACAGCAGAGGGGATTCCATCAAGGTTACCGATCGCGTCGGGAAACAGCGCGATGAACTCGTCCTTCCTCGCCTGGGGCTGCTTGTTCCACCAGTCAAAGTTCTCCTTGGGTGACTTCCCCTTGCGACCCTTCAGTTCCGCCGAGTACTTGTGCGCTGCCAACTGGACATCTTTCAGATCCTGTGCGACATCCGCCCAGTCAGTCTGGTCGAGCTTTCCGTTCGTGTTGAGCTTCTTCAGGACGCCTGCGTAGCGGCCATCGGTGTCGTGCGCATCCTGCAACGCTGTCGCTATGCGGTCTGCAATCTCCTGGGCCTTCGCCTGGTTGGAGTCAGAGTTAGCCACAAGAGGGAGGCCACCAGCCCTAGCCGGTTGCTGAAGGAAGGGAACCTTCGTCGCTTCCGTCGTCGGGAAATTGACCGATCCATCCGGGTTGACCGTGAACTTCAGGTCCTCGGCGTCCTTGAGGGCCTGCTTCAGCTTGTTCTGCGGGCCTTCCAATTCTTCGGCGAGGCCGCTCAAGGCAGTTCGTATGAGGCCGCACTCGGCATGAATGTACTGGTAGTTCTTACTCAGCCTGGTCAACTGCTTGAGGGACGCCTTCGCCGCGTCCCCCTCCTGGGTACCACGCAGCGTGGCCAGCATCTGGCTTTCCACCCGGCCCATCGCCACGCTGGCACGGTTACTCACCTTGGACCACGCCTCGGCCGCCTTGGTGAACTTAGATCTGTCCAGCTTGGTCAGTTCGTCGATCGTGACCATCGGGGATCAGCGCCCCTGCCTCGGCTGGCTGTAGCCATCAATCTTCGATGTCGTAGCGTCGAACAACTGAGGGTGCTTCAGGATCGTGATAGCGGACTTAATGTCCTCATGCAGCTCGGCCGCGACACCTCCTGCGGTGGTCCAGGGCTTTGGACTCGCCTTGTGCGTACCGCTGTCGCCTCCCCCAGAGACAAGCTGTATTCGGGCATCGGGCATCTTGAGACTCCCCCTGTGGGACGGATATGTGGTGAAGGATGACGGCTGTTCCGGCCCAGCGGCGGCGCGCGAACAGGACCGAAGCGGTGACGGTCGCGCCCAGCACGGTCACCACTCCAATTCGCCGGAGTGTTCAGTACTTACCGATGTCGACACCCTGCGGTGCGCGATATGTCTGCGAAGTCACGTTGAAATTGATCAAGTCCGCCTTTGAAGCGCCCGGACCGTTGCCATCCCCGGCATGCTTGATCAGCAGTTCAGCGGAGAGGGACGCACCGTCCTTCTCATGTACAGCTGCGAGCTCGGGCTGCTGTGCTTGGGAGTGGGCCCGACCATAGTGAGTGACACGCCATCCGTTCCGAGGAAGCCACTCACGAAGTCTGTCGAACCCTCGGGTCAGCTCTTCCGGTGAAAGCTTCCAGACCGACCAGTCATGTTGCATGGAGTACTGCCCATCCGGCTGGTCATAGGAGACAGCAGCAGGCCCTCCAGGTGTCACCTCACCGTGCAACTGCGTAGCATCAAGAAGCCCACTCGACAGTCGGCCGACAAGAGCTTCCGCATCCTTCGGGTGCAGCGTAGGTGCACTCTCTGAAGCAGATTTCACCGAATTCCCATCTTTCTTCTCCGCCGCACTCGCGCACCCTGCAACAGCAGCGACAAGCGAAATCGTCACCGCAATGCGCCGCAGCAAACACCAGGGCTTGAAACCAGTCTGCACGGCCATCACTTGAGCTTCACCCGACCGTACTGTTCCACGATGACCCTTCCTTGGTTCTCGATACTCAGACTCGGCTTGCCCGGCTGCCCGTTCTTACCTTCGGTGTAATCCCAGTAGCCACTGTGCCCCTCGGTGTCCGTGTCCATCTGCTGAGCACCGAATTTTGCATCATTTGGAATGACGAAATCCAGCCCCTCTCGGTGACCGTGAACGTACTTGCCCCAGTCGCCCACATCGTCGTCCCCCTCGCGCGCATGTTCGTTCCACACGTGCCCCTTGGGGACGTCCATCTCCGAGGCGCGACCGACCTGGACCCCTGGGCTTCCGGCGAATACGACATCGTCCGCTTCCAGGTTTCCCTGCCGTGCTGCCGAGCCGACGACCGTGGTGCCGTAACTATGCGCCACAGCAGTCACGTGCTGGTTGACATCCGGAGCGTGGGAGGCGTGCAGGCCCGAGAAGAATTGGTTGACCGTTGGAGCTGCGTCATCCGCGTAACTGCTGTGCGAGGCGTCCTGCTTCACACGCTGCGGCGCATCGTAGCCGTACCAGGAAATGGTCGATATCGTCTGGTCGGGCGCAAGGGCCGTACTGGTACGCCAAAGCTTGTCCGAACGTCCAAGACCGTCCTCTATCTTCTCGAGACGGGATCCGGTTCCCGGCACATAGACAGCCGTGTGCTGGGCGAGGTCAGGATTCCCATTGGCGACGACTGCATGTCCACGGCCATTCGTATCAAAGCTCAGCAGAAACGACTCTGGGAGACCCTTCGTAGTCGTGTTGACGAAACGATCCTGGAGAGCCTCGATCCCTGTCTTGATCCCAGCTACGCGCTCCTTCTCTTTCTTCCATTCCTTCCACTCATCCCTGACTCGCCACTGTCCTCGCGTCCTACGCTCATATTGCTTCGGCTCATGCGCTTCGATGTAACGCAGACGCTGCTCGATATCCGTCTGGTCCTGCGTGAGGACCAGACGGTTGGCCTGATCACGGACAGTGGCAGGGAGGCCGTCAAGCGCACCAATGCTGGCCGGGTGCAGGGCAACGTGTTCATCCTGCTCAGCCTGAGAGAGCCGTGCCCACCACTCAGCATTCTCCTTGGGCGACTTGCCCTTGGGAATCTTGTCCTCTGAGAAGTGCTTGCCCGCTGCGGCACGGACGTCCTTCATGTCACGGGCCACATCGGCCCAATCGGTCTGGTCCAGCGTGCCATTGGTGTTGAGCTTCCGAAGTGCCGTGGCGTAGCGGCCGTCTATCTCCGCCGCGTCCTGGAGCACCGTTACGATACGGTCTGCTATCTCCTGTGCCTTGGCCTGGTTGGGGTCCGGCTTCCCAAGCAGTGGCACGTTGCCGGCGTACGCCGGCTGTTGGACGAACGGGACCTTCGTTGCCTCTGACGTCGGGTATTGACCGAGCCGTCCGGGTTGACCGTGAACTTTAGGTCCGCAGCATCCTTGAGCGCCTGCTTGAGCTTGTTCTGCGGGCCTTCCAGTTCTTCGGCGAGGCCGCTCAAGGCAGTTCGTATGAGGCCGCACTCGGCGTGGATGTACTGGTAGTTCTTGCTCAGCCTGGTCAACTGCTTGAGGGACGCCTTCGCCGCGTCCCCCTCCTGGGTACCACGCAGCGTGGCCAGCATCTGGCTTTCCACCCGGCCCATCGCCACGCTGGCACGGTTACTCACCTTGGACCACGCCTCGGCCGCCTTGGTGAACTTAGATCTGTCCAGCTTGGTCAGTTCGTCGATCGTGACCATCGGGGATCAGTGCCCCTGCCTCGGCTGGCTGTAGGCGTCGATCTTCGACTTGGTCGCGTCGAACGACTGCTCCACCTTGACGTCGTTCTCACCGAACTTCGTCCCTGCCGTCTTCAAGCTCCCGTCGAGCGCGTGGCATTCGTCCCGTACGGCACCGAGACGGTCACCCCAGCCGCTGAGTATTCCGGTCAGCGCCGCAGCACTCACAAAGCCGGTCGTTCCCGACTTGATTTCGTCATGGGCGTGCTCAAGGTCCGTGAGAGCGGACTTCATGTCCTCGTGCAGCTCGCCTGCGACGCCTCCGGCGGTGGTCCAGGGCTTTTGGCTCGCCTTGTGCGTGCCGCTGTCTCCTCCGGCGGAGGCCAGGCGTATTCGGGCATCGGTCATCGTGAGGGCTCCCCCTGTGGGACGGGCATGGTGAAAGGTGGTGAGTGCGCTCAGGGCCTGCGGCGGCGAGCGATGAGGATCGGGACGGTGATGGCTGCGCCCAGCAGGGCGGCTGCGCCGATACCCGCAGCGATCCAGGTGGGGGTCGGGCCGTCGTCGCCCTTGGAGGCGGCGGCTTGCTCCTGCACCTCTCCGGCGGCGGACTTCGATTCCGTCCCCGGAAGCGGGCTCACGTCCGCCGGGCCGGGGTCGCCTGGGTCCTTGAGGGCGATACGGGGGCGGACTGCGCCGTAGCCGATCAAGTCCGTGCGCTTCTTGCCGTTTTCGGGGCCGCCGGCGGTGTTGATGAGGACGCGGGTGATCTGGTTGGCGGTCCAGGTGGGGTGGACGGACCAGAGGAGGGCGGCGGAGGCGGAGGCGATTGCGGAGGCGTCGCTGGTGCCGTGGCCCTTGCACAGTTGGGTGCCACCTGTGCATGCGGACACCATTTCGTCGCCGGGGGCGGCGAGGTCCACTTGGGGCCCGTGCTCGGACTCCCTCGTCGAGGTGCCGTCTCTGCCGATGGCTGCCACACCGATGACCCCAGGAGTGGCTGCCGGGTACTGGATGGGGTTGTCCTTCTCACCGCTGTTGCCGACGGCTGCGAAGATCATCTTGCCTCTGCTCAGCGCATAGTCGATGGCCTTTTCCACCTCGATGCTCCGGCCCGGACTGCCGAGTGAAATATTGATGATGCGGGCTTCTGAGTCCGCTGCGTAATGAAGCGCCTTGACCATGGCGAGGGAATCATCGCGGAAGTTATTTTCATCGACACGCACGGGGAGGATCTTGGCTCCCGGAGCAAGGCCGTACGCCCCGAGCTCGCTGCCCCTCTTGCCGGTACCGGCGATGAGCGCGGCCATTCTCGTACCGTGGCCATCAGTGTCCATGCGAGCGTCCTCCTCGTCTCCCGAGAAGTTCCTCCCTTCGAGGACTTGGTCCTGCAAATCAGGAAGCCTCGCGTCCACACCCGAGTCGATCACTGCCACGGTGATCCCGGTGCCCTTACTGGTCTCCCACATCTCTTCGGCGTGCATGGCGTCCAGGTGCCATTGGCGGGAGCGGATCGTGTCGGCAGAGGCCGGTGAGGCCGATGTCGCGATCAGCATGCCGAAAACGGCGGCGGCGGTCGCCCGCCCACTACGTCCAGTACGGGCAATGCGCATGCGGAATTCCTCTGTCATCAGGTGGCGTCAGTCGATGACCGGCGGCACCACACGTTTGTTGCCTTGCGACCAGGTCTCCTCGTCCTCGACCAGGTAGTCGGGGCGTCGGCCTCCTTGTCGCCGTCCTGGAGGGGCACTGCCCAGGCTCGTGGCGGGCATCCCCGCCATCCCGCCGCCACGCATGCCGCTCTGGGCTGCCGGGCTGCCCACTCCTGTTGGGCGGTTGCCCACCAAACCGGATCCACCCGGCGTGAAAGGCCGGTCCGTGGCCGCCCCGCCTGGGCGCGGCATCGGAGGACGGCTCCCGGCTACCCCACCGGATCCACCGCCGGGCCCCACCTGCGTCCGCCCCTGGCCAGGCTCCGTACCGATGACGACTCCCCGCGAGGGGCTCCCCGTCGGCGACTGTGGGATACGGGGCACCAGACGGCCGCCGACGATTCCATCACGCGGCACCACCGGTGCGGAGACAGTCGGACGCCCGGGGAGGGAATCGCGCCCGGGAGCCGTCGGCTGCCGAGTTCCCGGCAACGTCGGGACACGACCGACGCCACTGCCAGGGCCCCGGCGGTCACCGTCGGGAACAGGCAGCGGGGCCAACGGCAACTGGGGGTGGGCCCTGTCCGTAGAACCGTCCGGGCGTGGGGTGGCCATGCCCTCGCGGTACGGCGCGGGGCTGGGCACGTGAGGCGCGACCAGTCCTCCGTCGAGATCCACGCCGTGCGACCCACCGGGACGTACGGCATACCCGGACGGCGAGTGTGCCGTCGCACTGCCTGTAGTCGTACCGCCCGTCGCGGCAGTGAGCCCAGTGGCCGACGACGCGGACGGACCAGCAGATCCGGGCGCATCTGAGCCGCCCGGCAAAGAGAGGTACTCCCTACCCTCTAGGCGCGGGCGCGGCGGCACGAACCGATCCGGCGCCGGCGGAAAATTAGGCCGCTCCGCCCTCATCAACTGCACGCCCGACGCGTTATAAGACTCCGACAACTTCTTCAGCAACTCAGCCGCATGCATGTGGTCGTCATGCAGTCGCTTCTGCGCCTCGTAAGCCTGGCGCTGCGAAGGTGCCGACCCGACAGCCGGCATGTCAACGACGGGCTCCTGGATTACCCGCATATTCGGCGGCTGGGCGTTCAGGTAGGCGTCCACCGTCGCCTTCGACCCCGCCGAATACTTCGGCATGTCGCGTTTCACCTGGCCCAGCGTCACCGCGGCGTGGTTCATCCACGTGCCCGCGTTCTCCGCGTAGTGGCCCAGTCGCAGAGTCGCGTTGGACATCCGAGATCCCCAGCCGCGGAATGCCTCGCCGCCCTCGCCCTGCCAGTGGACGCGGTCCATGTGCCGCTTGAGGTCGTCGCCCAGTTCCTTGATGGCGGTGGAGGCGGCCGTCAGCCGGTGGGCGAGATCGGTGATCTTCTGGGCGTCCGCAGGCTCGACCATCGCCTGGAGCTGTTCGTGGGGGATCGACGTGAAGTCGTAGGTGGCGAAGGGGGAGGGGAACTGGCGACGCGGATCAGCGGGGTTGGCCAGCGGGGAGTTGGCCGGAGAGGAGTTGGCCAGGGGGAAGTCGGGCACGGTCACAGCCTTCCCTTGCCGTCGCCGGTCGCCGACCCGGGCGCGTACGGGTCACGGCCCGGGTCGTACTGCCGCTTGATCCGGTTCTGGATCTCCCACATGCGAGCGCGCTGGTCCTCGTCCGTATTGGCGTAGGCGACACCGGAACCGTCCACCGCCATGCCCAGGAACTCGATCTGGTCGGCGAGCAGCTTGGAGAGCGTCTCCAGTTGCTGGTGCACATCGTTGTAAGCGCCGTAGAGCGCGTGGGCGGCGTTGAAGCCGGTACCCAGGTGCGCGCCCTCGATGCGGGTGTCGGCCATGCGCGTGGGAGCCGCCTCGGACTCGCCGAGGTTGCTCAGGAGCTCATCCACACGTCCCTTGAACGTCCTGAGGGAGGACAGCTCGGCGGCGAGGCCGCCCGACGGATCCTTGCTCACGCGCGTCCCACCACTGTCTTCCCCAACCACCCGACGGCACATGTAACTTCCGGCTACACATTACTGTCGGGCAGTGACACGCACATGAGTACGCCTACTCAGACCGCCCCCGCGCCCACCGCCGCCTGCGGGCGGATCGGGAGGCGGTTGACGGGGCGTCCGGTCGCCGCGCGTACGGCGGCGGCCACGGCGGCCGGGGCGGTGACGACGGGGACCGCGCTGATCGCCTTGGCGCCGAAGGGGGCGACGACGTCGCGTTCCTCGACGAGCTTGACGATGCGGATGTCGGGGGTGTCCAACGACGTCGGCAGGGAGTATCCCGTGAGGTCGGGGCGGCGGACGAGGCCGCCGGTGGTGCGGAGGTTCTCGGTGAGGGCCGCGCCGACGCCCTGGGTGATGCCGGCCTCGATGCGGGCGCGGGCCTGCCGGGGGTTGAGCACGCGGCCGACGTCCTGCGCGACGGCCATCTCCACCACGCGCACGGAGCCGAGTTCGATGTCGACGTCGACGACGGCGCGTACGGCGCAGAAGGCGATGCCGACGAAGGCGTCGCCCTGGCCGGTGTCGTCCAGGGGCTCGGTGGGGTGGGGGCGGCACTGGGCGGTGGCCCACAGCTCCTTGCCGTCGAGGGCCTCGGCGACCGTGGTGCTGAGCACCCCGTCGTACGAGGTGATCTTGCCGTCGGCGATGGTCAGCAGCTCGGTGGACATGCCGAACTGGTGGGCCAGCGGCTGGAGGAGCTGGGTGCGCACCATCCGGGCGGCCCGCTCGACCGCGCCGCCGGAGACCCAGGTGTGGCGGCTGTGCGCGCCGGGGCCGGAGGGGGGCTGGTCGGTGTCGACGGGGGCGATGTGGACTTCTTCCAGGCCGAGGATCTCCTGGACGATCTGGCGGGCGAGGGTGGCGAAGCCCTGGCCGGTCTCGACGGCGGCGCAGATGACGGTGGCGACCGAGCCGGTGACCTTGACGGTGGCGGTGGACACCTCGTCGGTGCCCTCCGCGCCGAGCATGTGGACCATGCCGAGGCCGTAGCCGACGCCGCGGCGCACCGCGCCCGGCTCGCCGGCGCCGTCGAGGCCGCCGGGCAGCAGCCACTGCTCCTCGGGGTCGTCCACGGGGAGGGCGGGCAGCGGGAAGTCGCGTACGGAGCGCAGGAGTTCGGCCACGGGGGCCGGGCAGGTCACCGTCTGGCCGGTGGGCAGGAGGTCGCCGGTGGCCATGACGTTGCGCAGGCGCAGCTCGGCGGGGTCGAGGCCGAGGCGGGCGGCGAGCTTGTCCATCTGGCCCTCGTAGGCGGCGCACACCTGCATGGCGCCTTCGCCGCGGACGTGGCCGGAGGGGGGGTTGTTGGTGCGTACGGCCCAGCCTTCGACGAAGGCGTGCGGGACGACGTACGGGCCGCAGGCGAAGGCGACGGCGGCGGCCAGCGCGTCGGAGGAGGAGTCGGCGTACGCGCCGGCGTCCAGCAGGATCTGGGCCTCGACCTTCACCAGCTTGCCGTCGGCGTCCGCGTGGTGGCGGTAGCGGAGCAGCGTCGGGTGGCGGTGGGGGTGGCTGAGGAAGGACTCCTCGCGGGTGGCCGCGAGCTTGACGGGGTGGCCGGTGCGCAGGGCGAGCAGGCCGAGGGGCAGCTGCATGCCCGGGTCCTCGCGGTCGCCCATGGCGCCGGGGACGCCGGTGACGACGACCTTGACCCGCTCGGGTTCCAGGCCGAAGCAGGCGGCGGCGAGGTCGCGGTCGGCGTGCGGGTCGGTGGACGCGGTGTAGATCTCGACGCCGCCGTCGGGGCGCGGCACGGCGAGGCCGGCCTCGGCGCCGATGGGGGCGGGGTCCTGGCGGCCGATGCGGTAGAGGCCCTCGACGACGACCTCGCCGGTCGCCTCGGGGTCGCCGAAGCTCAGCGGGATGTGCCGGATCAGATTGCCGTCGGGGTGCAGGGGTTCGGCGGAGAACGCCTGCTCGGGGTCGGTGACCGGCTCCAGCGGCTCGTACTCGACGGCGATGGCGGCGGCGGCGAGCCGGGCGGTGTCCGGGTGGTCGGCGGCGACGGCGGCGATCGGCTCGCCGTGGTGGCGCACGAGGTCGGAGGCGAAGACGGGGCGGTCGGCGACGCGGCGGCCGTGGGCGGCGTCGCCGGGGACGTCCTTGTGGGTGACGACGGCGCGCACGCCCGGCATGCGGGCGGCCTCGGCGGTGTCGATCGAGAGGATGCGGGCGTGCGGGTGCGGCGAGCGCAGGACGGCGGCCCACAGCAGGCCCTCGGCCCACAGGTCGGCGGCGTACGGATAGGTGCCCTGGGTCTTGGCGTCCGCGTCGGCGGCGGGCAGGGAGACGCCGAGGCCGTGCGGGGGCGGCTCGGCGGGGCCGCCGGACAGGGCGGACGACGCGACGGAGGTCGCGGTGGCGGCGCCCTCAGCCGTACCGGCCGTTCCCGCCATTCCGCCCATGCCGCCCGTTCCCGTCATGCCGATGCCCTTCCGCTGCCGCCGCCGTGCGGGCCCGCCTGGTGCGGGATGCGTGCCTGTTCCGTCTCCGGCTGCGCTTCGTCCTGTGCGGCGGCCGCCGCCGCGCGCTCGCCCGCGACCTGGCGCACCGCGTCGAGCACGCCTCGGTAGCCGGAGCAGCGGCAGAGGTTGCCACAGATGGCCTGGCGGGTCTCCAACTCGCTCGGGGCGTGGTTGCCTTCGAGCAGGTCGTGCATGGTCATGGCCATGCCGGGTACGCAGAAGCCGCACTGCACGGCACCGCACTCGGCCAGCGCCCGCTGGACGTCGGAGGGCCGGCCGTCGACGGCGAGGCCCTCGACCGTGCGCACCTCGGCGCCCGCGGCGGTCGCGGCAGGGACGAGGCAGGAGGCGACGAGCCGCCCGTCGACCTGGACGGAGCAGGCGCCGCACTCGCCCTGCGAGCAGCCGTCCTTGGCCCCGGCGAGGCCGAGGCGCTCCCGCAGGACGTAGAGCAGCGACTCGCCGATCCAGGCGTCCGTGACGGGGCGGTCGGTGCCGTTGACCCGCAGGACGTACGAGGCGCAGGGGTGCTCGGTGTGCGGGTTCGCGGGCTCGGCCGGGTGCGGAGGCTCGGGGAGTTCGACCGCGGACTGCGCGTCCTCCGCGGCCGGTTCCGGCTGCGCGCCGGTGACGTCGTCGCCGTCCGTGGGCTCTTCTCCCGCGGCAGCCGCAGGAGGCGTCCACCCGCCAGTCTGATGATCGCTCGTATCGGTGACCTCTGTGGCGTCCTGAGAGGAACCACCGGAGGGCGAAGTGGAATCGGCGTCGGACGGCCCGGGAGTCGCCTCGGCGAGGCCGCTGAGGGCGTACTCCCCGGATTCGTCCGCCGGTTCCCCGGACACAACCGGAATCGACCACTGACCGGCCGGGCCGGCCTCAGGGGCGTCATGGGCGCCGCCGGGCGGCGCTGCCTCGGCGGGCTGCTGCCAGGCGTGCGCGCTGCCGCCGTGCGGGGTCCACTGCTCGGGGGTGTGCGGGCCGGCGTCCGGTACGCCGTCGCCGTGCGGGCCGGGGTGACCGTGGAGTTCGGCGCCCTGCGGAGCCGTACCGCCGCTCAGCACGTACGCGCCGGGGGCGCCCGCCGGGTCGTCCGCGCCGGAGGCGTGCGGGGCGGACGTCGGGGGGGCGGCCGGGAGGTGCGGGTCGCCATGGCCGTGAACGTCGACGCCGGGCGCGACCGCTGCCTGCGGGGCGGACCGGTCCTGTGGAGCGACACCTTGCTCGGCCACGGACCGCGCAGCCGCCTGCCCGTGCGGGTCGGCGCTCTGCGCGTCTGCGGCCTGCGGGTCGGGCTGGGTCTGCGGGTCGACGCCCCGCGTACCGGCAGCCTGCTGGGTGGGCTGCCCCGGCGAGTCGGTGCCCTGCGCGGCCGGCTGACCGTGCGCGTCGGCCCCCGGCTCGACCGTGCCCTGTGCGGCAGCGGCGTGCGGAGTCGCGAACGCGCCCTGTGCGGCCGCGGAGTCGTGGGAGCCCGGCGCGGCGGGCGGCTGGGGCACCGCGTACGCGGCGGCGGGGTCGTGCGGGTCCGCGTGCCGCGCCTCCTGCCCGCCGGGGCGGCCGTGCAGAACGTATTCGCCCGACTCGTCCACCGGGTCGTCCCCGGCGGCGGGGACGGTCCAGTGGCCCTGGGCCGTACGGTCGGCGGGGTGGGCGGCCTGTGCTTCGTGGGCGTCCGAAGGGGCGTCCGACGGGGTGTCCGACGGCGTCGCGAACGGCATCGCCCACTCCGCCGTGGCGTGCGGGTCGGCGCCGCGGCCGTGGGTGCCGCCGTCGGCCGGGACGTCGGTGCGCGGGGGTTCGTAGGACGCCTGGGCGCCCCACTGCTCCGACCACTGCGGCTGCGCCTGGACGGGCGCGTGCGGCTGCTGCCAGGACTCGCCCGTCGGCGGGGTGTAGCCGCCGGCGCCGGTGGCGGCCAGGGGGTCCCAGCCGCCGGTGCCGGACAGCGCCGCGCCCGGGTGGGCGAGGAGTTCGGGCGGGAGCTGCACGAAGGCGGTGCCCTCCGCGTCGTACTCCGCGCCGCGCGGGATCGGCTGCCAGCCGGCCGGGCCGACTTGAGCGTGTCGCTGCTGTTCGTCACTCACGCGAGTGCCCTCCCCAGAGCTCGGCGGGCCAGAGTCGCCACCGTACGACGCAGGTGGAGCGCGGCGGGCGGCAGGGTGCCCGGCTCGCCGCCGTCGGGGCCGGGCGCGGGGTCGGGGATGCAGGCCGCGGCCACGTAGTCGCCGAAGGCGGCGCAGGCTTCGGGCGCGAGCGTGCGCTCGCCGTCCCAGTCGATGAGCGAGGCGACCCAGCGCTCGGCGTCCAGCGGGCGCAGCGGCATGGGCGCGACGGCGCCGACGGCGCACCGGACGTTGCGCCGGGCGGGGTCGAGGACGACGGCCACGGACGCGACGGCGCGGCCGGGACCGGTGCGCCCGGTGGCCTTGAGGAAGGTCTGCGGGGCGTGCAGCAGGGGCACGCGGACGTAGCCGATGAGCTCGCCCGGACGGAGCATGTCGAAGCCGGTCAGCAGATGCCCTATCGGGATCTCCCGCCGGGCGCCGCCGGGGCCCGCGATGACCAGGTTGGCCTCCAGGGCGGCGAGCACGGGCAGCGCGTCACCGGTCGGTGCCGCCGAGGCGATGTTGCCGCCGAGGGTCCCGGCGTTGCGGATCTGGGGCGGCCCGGCGGCGCGGGCGGCGGTCGCGAGCGCCGGGATGAGGGCGGCGAAGTCGGGCCGCCCCATCCGGGCGTGGGTGAGTCCGGCGCCGAGCAGGGCGTGGCCGTCCTGGTACTGCCAGCCGCGGATCTCGCTGATGCGGCCCAGGCCGACGAGCCCGGCGGGCCGCAGCAGCCCGGAGTTGACGGCCGCCATCAGATCGGTACCGCCCGCGACGGGCACGGCGGCGGGCATGGCGGTCAGCGCCGCCACGGCCTCGTCGAGCGAGCCCGGCAACGTCACGGTGTGCGTCGCCTGCGGTGCGTGCGTGGTCAACCCAGCTGCCCCTTCCCCGGTGGTCCCGACTCTTCCCGCCTGATACCGCCTGATCCCGCCGTACGGTACGTGCTGTCGGCCCGGACGTGGCAACTCTGGCACATCTTCCGCGTTCGTCGTCGCGAGGGTCCGCGAACCGCCGGTCCGTATCCGGGACGGCGAATGGTCCGGAATTCCGTTCTCTCGCCGCTGTGTGCGGATTGCCATCGTTCGGGGGCCCTTGTACGGCTTACGGCGTGTGTGGAAGGACCACCGTGCCAGGGACCCGCCGTGGGGGCGGGGAGCTTGGCCGTGGCTCACACGATCGGGGGCGCGCCCTCGATCGGGCGTCCGAGGAGGCCGGGGCGGCGCTGCCAGGGGCGGGGGCCGGCGGGCGGGCGGTAGTCGACGCCGAGGGCGTCGAGGCGGGCGTAGTGGCCGGTCATCCGGCGTTCGAAGCCCGCGTGGTCGCGGTCGGCGGGGGCGGGCAGGCGGGACCAGGCGGTCTCGGCGAAGGCCGCGAGCCGGGGGAACACCTGGTAGTCGACGCGCTGCTGGTCCTCCGTCACCTCGGTCCACATGTTGGCCTGCGCGCCGATGACCCGCGCGGCCTCGGCGCCGGTGAGCTCCGGGGGTACGGGTTCGAAGCGGTAGACGTCCTCCAGGGTGCGGACGTACCCGATCGGTACGGGTTCCTCGGTACCGGCGGCCTGCCGGTGGTCGAGGTAGACCTGTTGCTCCGGGCACATGATGACGTCGTGTCCGGCGCGCGCCGCGGCGATGCCGCCCGCGTAGCCGCGCCAGGACGAGACGGTGGCGCCGGGCGCCAGGCCGCCCTCCAGGATCTCGTCCCAGCCGACGAGCCGCCGGCCGCGCGCGGCGAGCCAGCGGTCGAAGTGGCGGATGAACCAGCTCTGGAGCCCGTCCTCGTCCGCGAGCCCCTCCGCCGCGATGCGCGCCTGGGCGGTGGGCGAGGCCCGCCACTGGTCCTTGGGGCACTCGTCGCCGCCGAGGTGGACGTAGGTCGAGGGGAAGAGTTCGAGGACCTCGGTGAGCACCTGCTCGTAGAAGGCGAGGGTGTTGTCAGTGGGGGCGAGTACGTTGGGATTGACGCCCCAGGTGTCCCAGACCGGAAGGGAGGCGGTGTCGATGACGTCGGTGTTGCCCAGCTCGGGGTACGCGGCGATGGCGGCCTGCGAGTGCCCCGGGATGTCTGTCTCCGGCACGACGGTGACGTGGCGTTCGGCGGCGTACGCCACGATCTCGCGGATATCGGCCCGCGTGTAGTAGCCACCGTGCGGCCGCTCGTCCCACAGGGGCGAGTCCCGGTGACCGAGCTTGGTGCGGGCGCGCCAGGCGCCCACCTCGGTGAGCCGGGGGAACGCCTCGATCTCCAGCCGCCAGCCCTGGTCGTCCGTCAGGTGCAGGTGGAGGACGTTGAGTTTGTGGGCGGCCAGCAGGTCGATGTAGCGCAGTACGCCGTCCTTCGGCATGAAGTGCCGCGCGACGTCGAGGAGCATGCCGCGCCAGTGGAAGCGCGGGGCGTCCTCGACGATGACGCCGGGCAGCTCCCAGGTCCGCCGGTCACTGACGGGCGCCCGCCGGAAGGCGTCCGGGCCGAGCAGCTGACGGAAGGTCTGCGCGCCCCAGAAGACGCCCGCTTCGCTCGCGCCCTCGATGGTGACGCCGTGCTCGTCGACGGTGAGGCGGTACGCCTCGGGGCCCTCTTCCCCGGCGAGGCCGGGGAAGAGGGCCAGTCGGAGGCGGCCGTGGCCCGCGCCGGGCGGCAGGGGCAGGCCCGTGGCCTGGCCGACAGTGGCGCGCAGCCAGCGCGCGACCCGGTCGGTGCCGGGGCCCGCGTCCAGTTCGGTGTGCTCGTCGAGGGTGTGCGGGGTGGCGGTCGCGCCGATACGTCGCGGGGCCGGGATCAGGTCCGTCTCGTAGTCGCTCATGCAGGCGATCCTTTCCCGGATCCGCCCCTTCGCGCAGCCCCCGGTCGCGACTCCGTCCGGTGCGGGCACCCGGCCCCGGAAACGGGACGGCCCCCGGACGCGCGTCCGGGGGCCGTGGGAAGTCGGGGTGGGGGCTACTTCTTGTCGCCGCCCTTGCCGCCCTTGTCCTTGTCTCCTCCGGCGCCCATGCCTTCGAAGATCTCCTTGCACATCGGACAGACCGGGTACTTCTTCGGGTCGCGCCCGGGGACCCAGACCTTGCCGCAGAGGGCGACGACCGGGGATCCGGAGAGCGCGCTCTCCATGATCTTGTCCTTCTGGACGTAATGGGCGTAGCGCTCGTGGTCGCCGTCGCCGTGCGACACCTGCGGTGTCGGCTCTACGAGGGTGCCGGTCCCTGCCCCGCGCTCGGGCTCAAGAGTGCTCATGGATCCCAAGGGTACTGGGGGCCGACGCCTTCGGGTCCGCCCCGGGCAGGTCAGTCGCCCGGCAGGTCGCGCGGCCCGCCCGTACGGCCGTCACGGCGTGCAGCAGCAGCCCCGCGCCGGCGATGCCGGCGGCGGCCCAGGGCAGCGCGGAGGCGTGGATCCCGGAGGAGAGGGCGAGGCCGCCGAGCGCGGATCCGACGGCGCTGCCCAGATAGAGCGCGGAGTTGTTCAGGGCGAGCACGACCGGGCCACGGCCGGGGCTCAGCGCGAGCAGCCGGTGCTGCTGCGGCACCTGGAGCGCCCAGCCGCCCGCGCCCCAGAGCACCAGGGCGAGTCCGGCGGCGAGCGGGTGGGGCGCGAGGGCGGGCAGCAGCGCCTGCGCGGCGGCGACGGCGGCCAGGACCACCCCGACCAGCGCCCGGATCCGGCCACCGCGGTCCACCAGCGGCCCGGCCGCGAGGCTGCCCAGCACCCCGCCCACGCCCCAGGCCCACAGGTACGGGGTCACACCGTGGACACCGCCCGCCGTCTCCAGCACCGGCGCGAGATAGGTGTACAGCCCGAGGCTGGCGACCGCCGCGAGGAAGGAGACCGCGACCACGGGTGCGACCGAGCGGTCGGCGAGGGCGGCCAGCCGGTCGCGTACGGCGGCCGCGGACGCCGCGGGCAGCGGCGGGAGCAGGGCGGCGAGGCCGGTGAGCGCGACCGCGCCCAGGGCCGTGACCAGCCAGAGCGTGGCCCGCCACCCGGTGCGCTCGGCGAGCAGCACCCCGAGCGGCACGCCCAGCACCGTGCCCGTGCTCATCCCGCCCATGACGAGCGCGAGGGCCCGCCCGCGCCGCTCCGGCGGCACGAGCGTGGAGGCGGCGGCGGTGGACAGCGCGGAGTAGAGGCCCGCGCCCGCGCCGGCGACGACACGGGCCGCCAGCAGCAGCGCGAAGGTGGGGGCGAGCGCGGTCGCGGCGTTCGCGACGGTGAAGACCGCGAGCGAGACGATCAGCGCGGCCCGCGGCCAGCGGCCGGAGAGCAGCGTCGCGAAGAGCGGCGCGGAGACCGCGTAGGCGAGGGTGAAGACCGTCACGAGCTGCCCGGCGAGGGCCACGGTCGTGCCCGTGTCGTCGGCGATGGCGGGCAGCAGCCCGGCCATGACATAGGCGTCCAGCCCCAGGGTGAACGACCCCAGGGCCAGCAGCAGGACCTTGCGCACGCTTGTCTCCCGTCCTCTTTTTCATCGACTTCCATCGACGTGCAGCGGCTTCCACCGGCTTTCACCGGCTCGATGGACCGCGAGGCTAGGCAGCGGGCGACGGCGCGCGGAAATGCTTCCGGGGGCCTATTTATGCTTCGCACACATGAGTGATCTCAGCGGGGTCGAACTCCGCCAGCTGCGCTTCTTCGCCGCCGTCGCCGAGGAGCGGAGCTTCACCTATGCCGCCGCGCGGCTGGGGATCGGGCAGCCCGCGCTGACCCGCGCCGTCCAGGCGCTGGAGGAGGCACTCGGCGCGCGGCTGCTGGACCGCACCACGCGCCGCGTCGAACCCACCGAGGCGGGCCGGCGGCTGCACGAGGAGCTGTCCGGGCTGCTGCCGCGCCTGGACGACGCCCTACGGGCGCCCGCCGAGGGGACCGTGCTGCGGCTCGGTTTCACCTGGCTGCTCCCCGAGGAGTGCGCCCGCCTGGTGGAGCGCTTCCGCGCGGCGACCGGCGCGGGCGTACGGCTCGTGCGCCGGGACGCGGCCCTGGCCGGGCTCGACACCGGGGAGACCGACGTGGCGGTGCTGCGGGGCGAGGAGCCGGAGGGCGTACGCAGCCGGGTGCTCTTCCACGAGGAGCGCGTCGCGGCGGTCGCCCGCACCTCGCCGCTGGCGCGCCGCCGCGTCCTGGGCTGGGCCGAGCTGGCCGGGCTGCCGCTGGTGGTCAACACGGTGAGCGGCACCACCCGCCCGGAGCTGTGGCCGGAAAGCGACCGTCCGCGGGTGGCGTGCACGGCGGGGAACTTCGACGAGTGGGTGGAGTCCGTGGCGGCGGACCACGGCGTCGGGGTGGCCCCGCGCGCCGCCGCCGACCGCTATACGCACCCGGGCGTGCGCTTCGTACGGCTGAAGGACGCGCCGCCCGTGCCCGTACGCCTCGCGGTGCCGGCGCGCGGCGCGCATCCGCTCGCGGAGCGGCTCCTGGGGCTCGTGCGGCCGGTCAGTTGAGGCTGGGGTCGTCGGGGTAGGTGGCGACCATGGCCAGTTCGTTGCGCTGGCGGCGGAGCACGGCCCGCCAGAGGTGGGCGGGGTCGGGCGAGGACACATCGCCGGGCTCGGACTCCACCACGTACCACGCGCCCTCGACCAGCTCGTCCTCCAGCTGGCCGGGGCCCCAGCCCGCGTACCCCGCGAAGATCCGCAGCGAGCCCAGGGCCGCCGCGAGGAGCTCCGGCGGCGCCTCCAGGTCGACCAGGCCGATCGCGCCGTGCACCCGCCGCCAGCCGAGCGGGCCGTCGCCGCCGGGCGGCGTGGCGTCGCCCGGGGCCTTGCCGTGGCCCTCCCCCGGCACCACGCCCACGCCCAGCGCGGAGTCCAGCGAGACCGGGCCGCCCTGGAAGACGACGCCCGGCTCCCCGGCGAGCGCCGCCCAGGACTCCAGGATGTCGCCGACGCCGACGGGCGTCGGGCGGTTGAGGATCACCCCGAGGGACCCCTCCTCGTCGTGGTCGAGCAGCAGCACCACCGCGCGGTCGAAATTCGGGTCAGCGAGCGCCGGTGTCGCGACAAGCAGTCGTCCTGTGAGCGAGGACACCTCGGACATGGGCACATGATCCCGCATTTCGGGCCGGGACGGGGGCCGGACGCCCGACTCCGGTGCGAAAGCGGCCGCTTCGCGGATAACCGGCGGCGTAACCGGTAGCGACCATTCCATTAACGCAGCGTGTTGTTGCCAATCCATGACATGCCCTGAGCCCCCTTACGCATACAGGAGGGCCCCCCGGTCGCATTACCCTTTCTTCTTGCCCCCTGCCCAACTCCAGGAACGCGAGATCCATGACCGGCCCTGACGATGTACTGCTTGTCCACGGCGGCACCCCTCTCGAGGGCGAGATCCGTGTCCGCGGCGCGAAGAACCTCGTGCCGAAGGCCATGGTCGCCGCGCTGCTCGGCAGCGGACCCAGCCGGCTGCGCAATGTCCCCGACATCCGCGACGTGCGTGTGGTCCGCGGCCTGCTCCAGCTGCACGGTGTGACGGTCCGCCCCGGCGACGAGCCCGGCGAACTGATCATGGACCCCTCCCACGTGGAGAGCGCCAACGTCGCCGACATCGACGCGCACGCCGGCTCCTCGCGCATCCCGATCCTCTTCTGCGGCCCGCTGCTGCACCGGCTGGGCCACGCGTTCATCCCGGGCCTGGGCGGCTGCGACATCGGCGGCCGGCCGATCGACTTCCACTTCGAGGTGCTCCGCCAGTTCGGCGCGACCATCGAGAAGCGCGAGGGCGGCCAGTACCTGGAGGCCCCGCAGCGGCTGCGCGGCTGCAAGATCCGCCTGCCCTACCCCTCGGTCGGCTCGACCGAGCAGGTGCTGCTGACCGCCGTCCTGGCGGAGGGCGTCACCGAGCTGTCCAACGCGGCCGTGGAGCCGGAGATCGAGGACCTCATCTGCGTACTGCAGAAGATGGGCGCGATCATCTCCATGGACACCGACCGGACCATCCGGATCACCGGTGTGGACTCGCTCGGCGGCTACAACCACCGCGCCCTGCCGGACCGCCTGGAGGCGGCCTCCTGGGCGTCCGCGGCGCTGGCCACCGAGGGCAACATCTACGTCCGCGGCGCGCAGCAGCGGTCGATGATGACCTTCCTCAACACCTACCGCAAGGTCGGTGGCGCCTTCGAGGTCGACGACGAGGGCATCCGCTTCTGGCACCCGGGCGGCTCGCTCAACGCGATCGCGCTGGAGACCGACGTGCACCCCGGCTTCCAGACGGACTGGCAGCAGCCGCTGGTCGTGGCGCTGACCCAGGCGTCCGGGCTGTCGATCGTGCACGAGACGGTCTACGAGTCCCGGCTGGGCTTCACGTCCGCGCTCAACCAGATGGGCGCGCACATCCAGCTCTACCGCGAGTGCCTCGGCGGTTCCGCGTGCCGCTTCGGCCAGCGGAACTTCCTGCACTCTGCGGTCGTCTCCGGCCCCACGAAGCTCCAGGGCGCCGACCTGGTCATCCCCGACCTCCGCGGCGGCTTCTCGTACCTGATCGCGGCCCTGGCCGCCCAGGGGACGTCCCGCGTCCACGGCATCGACCTGATCAACCGCGGCTACGAGAACTTCATGCAGAAGCTGAAGGAGCTCGGCGCGAACGTCGAACTGCCCGGCGGCACCGAAGCCTGACGGCCCTCCCCCGGCCGGACGAACAACCCGGCTGGGGGTCGAAGCCTGACCGCCCTCCCCCAGCGGGACGAACACCCCGGCGGGGTCGGAGCCTGACCGCGACGGCCTTCCCGGGCCTCGCGGAAGCCTGATGCGCCGACAGGCGTGCAGGGGACAGTCCGCTCTGACGGGCCGTAAGCGTCTGTATGGGCCATTCAAGGCCCGTACAGACGCTTTTCCATGTCCGGCCATGTCCGGGGTGCTCCGGCCGCCCCGTACGGCCCTCACGGGCCCGTGGACGCCAAAAGGGCGGCCACCCCCCAGGGGGTGGCCGCCCTTCGCGCTGGGGTCTTACTTGCCCTTGGCGGCTTCCTTGAGCTTGGAGCCCGCGGAGACCTTCACGCTGTAACCGGCAGCGATCTGGATCGGCTCACCCGTCTGCGGGTTGCGAGCCGTGCGAGCGGCACGGTGGGTGCGCTCGAAGGTCAGGAAGCCGGGGATGGTGACCTTCTCGTCGCCCTTGGCGACGATCTCACCGACGGTCTCGGCGAGCGCGGCCAGGACGGCGTCGGCGTCCTTGCGGGTCACCTCGGCGCGGTCGGCCAGCGCGGCCACCAGCTCACTGCGGTTCATGTTGTACTCCCGTGTTCTTCTTGCCAATGAGGCGTGAGATCGAAGCCGATGCTGCCAGGGCCCTCGGACAGTCCCCGGACCCGGGTCTGTTGCCAGACCCTCGCGCCCGGTTACGCATCCTGCCCCCACCAGTGGCGGGAAAGCCAATCCGGCACCCTGGAGAGTCACACGGAAAGCGGCACAGCCTCGGATACAGCCGCATTTCTGCGGCCTGATTTCTGCCCGACACCTTATGGGCAGGTCGCGGGCCCGAAGGCCCGCGACGCGCCGTCATCAGGCGGTCGTGGTGCCCGTCACAGCCGCGCCGGCGGCCTTCGCGGCCTCCCGGACGGCCCCGGCGACGGCTCCGGCGACCTTGTCGTTGAAGACGCTGGGGATGATGTAGTTGGCGTTGAGTTCGTCCTCGGCGACGACGTCGGCGAGGGCGCCGGCGGCGGCGAGCATCATCTCGGTG
>NZ_JBFBBD010000108.1:0-22317 GCF_040689515.1 Streptomyces sp. NPDC051173 | reverse complement strand
AGCCCGTCCGGCGTTTGAGGACGCGGCCGCAGGCCGCTCCCGCCGCAGGCGGCGAACCGGCCCGCAGCCGGGGGTCTGGGGCACGCGCCCCAGTTCGGGAAGGGGCGGGTAGGGGAACAAAGCCCGCCGCAGGCGACAACGCACCCGCCGCCCAACACGGAAGGGGCAGCAGCCTGCTAAGGAAGCGCACCGCCATCCACCGCAAGCATCACCCCGGTCACATAAGAAGCCGCAGGCGACAGCAAGAACGCCGCCGCCCTCCCGAACTCCTCCGGCGCCCCGTACCGCCGCAGCGGAATCGCCGCCTTGCCGGCCGCGCGCACCCCCTCCGCATCGCCCGAGAGCGCGTCGAGCTCGCGCACGCGGTCCGTGTCGACGCGCCCGGGAAGCAGGCCGATCACGCGGATGCCGCGCGGGCCCACCTCCTGGGAGAGGGACTTCGCGAAGCCGGCGAGGCCCGGGCGGAGGCCGTTGGAGATGGTGAGGCCGGGGATGGGGGTGCGGACCGAGCCGGAGAGGACGAAGCCGATCACGCCGCCGTCGGAGAGTTCGGCCGCGGCCGTGCGCGCCGTGCGGACGGCGCCGAGGAAGACGGATTCGAAGGCGGCCCGCCACTGCTCGTCGGTGTTGTCCGACGCGGACCCGGGCGGCGGGCCGCCCACGCTGATGAGGATGCCGTCGAAGCGGCCGAACCGCTCGCGCGCGGTGGCGACGAGGCGGGCGGCGGCCTCGGGGTCCGCGTTGTCCGCGGCGACGCCGAGCGCGCCGGGCCCGAGCTTCTCCGCGGCGGCCGTCACGGACTTCTCGTCCCGCCCGGTGATCACCACCTTCGCACCGTCGGCGACGAGTTCCCGGGCCGTGGCGTTGCCCAGGCCGCGGCTCGCGCCGGTGAGTACGTACACCCGGTCCTGCAGTCCAAGATCCATGCGCTCAGTCTGCCCGCCCGGTCCCCGGAGGGCGAGGGTGCGGACCGCGGGGACCTACTCGGCGGCGGTCGCCGTCCGGGCGGCCTCGGGGTCCGGGCCGTCCGCGGACTGTGCCGCCTTCGCCGCCTTGGCCGCCTCGGCGTCCCGGTCCTTGCGCTCGCGGCGGACCAGGATGATCCAGCCGACGGGCACGAACGCGGAGAACAGCCACCACTGCACGGCATAGGCCATGTGCGGGCCGATGCTGTCGTGGTCGGGTTCGGGCACGAGCTCGGGGCCCTTGTCGCCCGGGTCGGGGGCGGTGAGCTCGACGTAGCCGCCGAGCACCGGCCGGCCGAGGGCCCGCGCCTGGGTCTGGCTGTTGATGCGCATGACCTGGCGGGGCGGCAGGCCCTTGGTGTTCTTGATGCCGCTGGCGTCCGTCTCGTCGGCCTTGAGACGGCCCGTGACGGAGACCTTGCCGGACGGCGGCGCGGGGACCGGGGGGAACTTCGTCAGGTCGTCACCCGCCGGGATCCACCCGCGGTTGACGATGAGGGTCTGCCCGCCGTCCGTGACCAGCGGGGTGAGGACGTAGTAGCCCTGCCGCTGCCCGTCCTTGTCGGTCCGCTGCCGGACCACGACCTCGCCCTTGGTGTCGTACGTCCCGTGGGCCGTGACCCGCCGCCATACGTCGTCGCCCGGCACGGGCCGGCCGGGCTTCGTCAGCTCGGTGGCGGGGACCGGCTCGGCGGCCAGGCTGCGGGCCACCAGGTCGTTGTGCGCGACCCGGTTCTCATGGCGGTGGAACTGCCAGAAGCCCAGTTTGATCATCACCGGGATGAGGACGAGCCCCACGAGCGTGAGGATCACCCACTGCCGGGACAGCAGGAAGCGGTACACGCATTTGACGGTACCTGGCGGGGTTCGCCCCCCGGGCATCGGGTGCTTATTTGCCCTCGCGCGCCGGGACCACATGCAGCAGGAGCTGCATGAACGCCGCCTCGTCGATCACCGGGGTGCCGAAGGAACGCGCCTTGGCGGTCTTGGACGTGGGGGAGCCCGGGTCGTTGGTCACCAGCAGGCTGGTGAGCCGGGACACG
This sequence comes from Streptomyces sp. NPDC051173, assembly GCF_040689515.1. Lineage (NCBI taxonomy): Bacteria > Bacillati > Actinomycetota > Actinomycetes > Kitasatosporales > Streptomycetaceae > Streptomyces > Streptomyces sp. NPDC051173. Next base: position 20,309 of record NZ_JBFBBD010000108.1, on the reverse strand, counting down.
CTGGTGGCGATGTGCAGCCCCGCCTCGATGGCCCGGTCCTCCAGCAGCTCGCGGTCGACCGAGGTGTCACCCGAGATCGCCACCCGCATGCCCTGAATGAGCTGTTCGCCCTCTTTGTACCTGCCGGGGTTGGGGTACGGGCACGCCGGGCGCTTGCGGCTCGGCCGCCAGGTCCCGGAGCGGTACGAAGGCTGGTAGCCGATGCCGGCGGAGCGCGTGGGCGCGGGCGCGTCGGACCACTCGGTCAGCGGCTGGCAGGCCAGCAGCGGCAGCCGCACCCCGGTCTCGGCGGCGAGCCGCAGGCTCGGGCGGAAGGTCTCGGCGAGCACGCGCGCGTCGTCGAGGGCGTGGTGGGCGCGCTGCTGCACGACACCGTAGTGCGCGGCGAGCGACTCCAGCTTGTGGTTGGGCAGCGGCAGCCCCAGCTCCTTGGAGAGCGCGATGGTGCACAGCCGCTGCCGCACCGGGGCGGTGACGTTCGCCCGCGCGTACTCCCGGGCGAGCATCGACCAGTCGAACGCGGCGTTGTGCGCGACGAGCACCCGCCCGTCCAGCCGCTTCGCCAGCTCGCCGGCGATCTCCGGGAAGAGCGGCGCGTCCGCGAGGACTTCGGTCGTGAGCCCGTGGATCCACACCGGCCCGGGATCACGCTGCGGGTTGACCAGCGTGTACCACTGGTCCTCCACCTGCCCCCGCGCGTCCAGCTGATAGACGGCGGCCGACACTATCCGGTCGTCACGGGCGAGCCCGGTGGTCTCCACGTCGACGACCGCATACCCCTCGGGATACGCGGCCGGCCACGGGGTCGGCGATTCGTCGGCGGCACGGTCTACGAGCATGGTCACAGAGAATACGGGGCCGCACTGACAGCGTGGGTGGAGTGGGGCGGGAATGCGGCGGGTTGGGAGTCGCGGGGGTGATTTGGGTCACCCGGAAGAGAGTTGGGGAGTGCCGAACGCCGCTCGTTCCACCTCGTCCTCCCCGCCCCGCGGAACCCCCGGTAACACTCAGGAGCAACCCGTGGGTAACAACCCCTGGCGCCCCGCCCGGCGGCGCGCTTATCGTGCCGCCATGCCGCACCTTCCCGATGTCGTGCTGTGGTCCATACCCGCCTTCCTCCTGCTCACCGCACTGGAGTTGGTGAGCTACCGGCTGCATCCGGCCGAGGAGAGCGGGGCCGCGGGGTATGCGGCCAAGGACGCGGTGACCAGCGTCGGCATGGGGCTCGGCAGTCTCGTCTTCGACGCCCTGTGGAAGATCCCGATCGTCGCCGTCTACACCGCCCTCTACGAGCTCACCCCGCTGCGCGTGCCCGTGCTCTGGTGGACGCTGCCGCTGATGCTGCTCGTCCAGGACTTCTTCTACTACTGGTCCCACCGCGGGCACCACGTCGTGCGGATCCTCTGGGCGTGCCACGTGGTGCACCACTCCAGCCGGAAGTTCAACCTCACCACCGCGCTGCGCCAGCCGTGGACCACGCTCACCGTGTGGCCGTTCTACCTGCCGATGATCGCGCTGGGAGTGCACCCGGCGGCGCTGGCGTTCTGCTCGTCGGCCAACCTCGTCTATCAGTTCTGGGTGCACACCGAGCGCGTACGGAAGCTGCCGCGGCCCTTCGAGTACGTCCTCAACACGGCCTCCCACCACCGCGTGCACCACGCGTCGCAAGGCGGCTATCTCGACCGCAACTTCGGCGGCATCCTCATCGTCTGGGACCGGCTCTTCGGCTCCTTCGTGCCGGAGGTGGAACCCCCGGTCTACGGGCTGACCAAGAACATCGACACCTACAACCCGCTGCGCGTGGCCACCCACGAATACGCGGCCATCCTCCGCGACCTGCGGGCCGCGAGGAGCTGGCGGGAGCGGGCCGGGCGGGTGTTCGGGGGCCCCGGCTGGCAGCCCGGGGAATCCGCGGCGCCCGAGCGGCCGTCCGGGGCACCGGCCCGCGCCCACGAGCGGGCCGCGTGAGCGGCGGCCGTACCGCCCGCGCGCTCCAGGCCGCCTTCCTCGCCGTCGCCGCCGCACACCTCTGCGCGCTGCTCGCCGGCTCGGGCGTCGCGCCCGTCACCAAGCCCGCGCTCATGCCGCTCCTCGCCGCGACCGTGCTCGCGCGCGGCGGGCCGCGGCTCCTCGCCGGGGCGCTGCTGTTCGGCTGCGGCGGTGACACCCTGCTGGGCGTCGGCGGCGACACCGTCTTCCTGCTCGGCATGGCGTCCTTCGCCGCCGGGCACGTCTGCTACCTCACGCTCTGGGCCCGGCACGGCAGTCCGCGCGGCGGGCGGACGTACGCGCTGGCCGCCGCGTACGGCGCGGCCTGGCTCGGCACGGTGGCGCTGCTGTGGCCCGATCTGGAGGCGCGGCTGCGGATCCCCGTCGCGCTCTACAGCCTGCTGCTGACCGCGATGGCGCTCGGCGCGACCCGCGCCCGCCCGGCGGCCGCGGCGGGCGGGCTGCTGTTCCTGCTGTCGGACACGCTCCTCGCCACCGGCCTCGCCGACTGGCCGCAGGCGCCCGTGCCCCAGTTCTGGGTCATGCTGACCTACCTCGCCGCGCAGCTCCTGCTGGCGGAGGGACTCCTCAGGGCGGTGCCCGCATCTGCGGCGCCGCGGAGCCCCGCGTACGGTGAGATGCGTACGACCTCCTGAGCACGACGAACCTCCCGAGCGCGACGACTTGAGCCGGCAAGGACGAGCACCATGCGCGCGACCACCATCCACGCCCCCCACGACATCCGGGTCGAGGACGTCCCGGACCCCCGGATCCAGCGGCCGGGGGACGCGATCGTACGGGTGATACGGGCCTGCATCTGCGGCAGCGACCTGTGGGCCTACCGCGGTGAGGCGGCCCGGGAGCCCGGTCAGCGCATCGGCCACGAGTTCCTCGGCATGGTCATGGAGACCGGCTCCGAGGTGACCTCGCTCAAGCCCGGGGAGCTCGTCGTCGCGCCCTTCATGTGGTCGGACGGCGTGTGCGACTACTGCGTGGAGGGGCTGACGACCTCCTGCGAGCACGGCGGCTTCTGGGGCGCGCCGGGCTCCGACGGCGGCCAGGGTGAGGCGGTCCGCGTGCCGTTCGCCGAGGCCACGCTGGTCCGCATCCCCGCCGAGCTGGCCCCCGACACTCCGACCGGCGACAGCCGGCTGCTGGACGCGGTGCTCACGCTGTCCGACGTGATGGGCACGGGCCACCACGCGGCGCTGGGCGCGGGCGTCCGTCCCGGGGCCACGGTCGCTGTGGTCGGTGACGGCGCGGTCGGCCTGTGCGGGGTGCTGGCCGCCAAGCGGCTCGGCGCGGAGCGGATCATCGCGCTCGGCCGGCACGAGGCGCGAACCGCGATCGCGGTGAAGTTCGGCGCCACCGACGTGGTCGCGGAGCGCGGCGAGGCGGCGGTGGCCGCGGTGCGGGAGCTGACGCGCGGCCAGGGCGCGCACGCCGTGATCGAGGCGGTCGGCACCGAGCAGTCGATGCGGACGGCGCTCGGCATCACCCGGCCCGGCGGCGCCGTCGGTTACGTCGGCGTCCCGCACGGCAGCGGCAGCGGCCTCGACCTGCGGCTGATGTTCGACAACAACATCGCCGTCCGGGGCGGCGTCGCGCCCGTCCGCAGCTACATCCCCGAGCTGCTCCCGGACGTCCTGGACGGCACGATCGACCCGTCCCCGGTCTTCGACCTGACGGTGGACCTCGACGGTGTGCCGGACGGCTACCGCGCGATGGAGGACCGTACGGCGCTGAAGGTGCTGATCAAGCCGTGACGCCGCCCGCTGGGGGGTGACCGGTTTCCGGGGGCCCGGCCCCGGGCCCCCGGGGAATCAGTCCTGGACGGCGGCGAGCGCGTCGACGATGCCGTAGCCGTAGAAGCCGTTCACCTGCGGCGTCCCCGCGCACCTCGCGTCACCCGCCGCGCAGCCGGGGTTGTGCGCCTGCGCCTTGAGGATCCACTGGATCTCCTGCGGCGTCGACCGGGGGTGCGTGCTCTTCAGCAGCGCCACCACGCCCGCCACGTGCGGACCGGCCATCGACGTGCCCTGAAGGAAGCCGTAGTCGCCGCCGGGCAGGGTGGAGAGGATGCGGCCGTCCTTGCCGGGCAGTTCGGGCAGTTGGTACTTGTCACCGCCGGGGGCCGCCACGTCGATCTGGTCCAGGCCGTAGTTGGAGTAGTACGCCTTCGCCGACTTCGCGCCGGTCGCCGCGACCGTGATGACGCCGGGCAGCTGCGCGGGGACGTCGAGGCAGACCGAAGGGTCGATCTTGCGGGTCCGCGGCGCATCGCTGTCGTTGGGGCTGGACGCGTCGGTGAGCTCCTTGGCGGCCAGGTCGAAGTTCGAGTTGCCCGCGGAGGCGACGTTGACCGTGCCCTTGCTCTCGGCGTACTTCGTGGCACGGCCGATGGACTCGGCTATGGCCTTCTGGTCGGGGTCGTCCGTGCAGTTGAACATCCACGGGTCGACGTAATAGCTGTTGTTCGTCACCGCGATGCCGTGCTCCGCGGCGAAGACGAACGCGCAGACCACGCTCTCCGCGTAGAAGGAACTGCTCTTCGGCTGGGAGACCTTGATGGCGGAGACCTTCACGCCCGGCGCGACACCGGCCACGCCGATGCCGTTGCGGGCGGCGGCTATCGTGCCCGCCACGTGCGTGCCGTGGTAGTCCTTCGCCGGGTCGAAGGGCCGCCAGGCTCCGGGGCTGGTGTCGGCCTTGCCGGTGACGCAGCTCGCGGACTGGCTCCTGGAGAAGTTGGGGGCGAGGTCGGGGTGGGTGTCGTCCACACCGGTGTCGATGACCCCGACGGTGACCTTCCGGCTGCCGCCGTCGACCTTCGCGGCCTCGTCCGCCTTGATGGCGGGCAGGTCCCACTGGAGGCCCTCCAGGGGCTCCTTGCCCGAGGCGAGCGAGCGGGAGGCGCTCAGGGCACTGCTCTTGGGGGGCCGCACCTTCTCGGGCGGGCCGACGTCGGTGGTGGCGGCCGGGACGATCGGCGCGGTGCGGGTGGCGCCCGCGGACTGCACACCCGGTACGGCCCGCAGCGCCGCGGCGAAGCCGGGGTTCGCCGAGTGGGCGACGATCACGCCTATGCGCTCGTAGGAGGTCAGCACGCTGCCCCCGGCCGCGGTGACCGCCTTGCGCACGCGGGCGACGGTGGCCCGGTCCGCGGTGGTGTTGACGACGTACGACAGCAGGAGCCCGTCCGTCGTGACGGGGGCCTTCGCCGGCGGTGTGCCCTGCGGGGCGGCCGAGGCCGTACCGGGGAGGAAGCCGAGCGAGGCGGTGAGGGCGAGCCCGGCGGGGAGGGCCAGCAGGCGGTGACGTCTGGAACGCGGGTGAGCCATGGGTTCTCCACATCATCCGAAAACCGCCGCGCGCCTGCCGCGCACGGACGGGTACATGACGAGTGAAGCTAGCGCCGACCCCGGCGCCGGGCAATGATCCGCCCGCACGACGCCCTGATGATGCCGCTCCCCGACGCTATATGACGTTCCGTCAGGGTAGCGGCGGCAGGCTCGGGTCGCGCAACCCGTCGTAACTCAGCGGGGGCAGTGGCACCCGCGGCCCGTACCAGCGGCCCGTGCGCGGGATCGTGGCCGACCGCCCGGTCGACACCGCCGCTATGGGCGCCGTCAACCTGACGATCCCGAACGGTCGTCGGCCCGGGGGCGGCGGGGGAGGAAGTGGCGCATCGCTCACACCAGGGTCAACGAGGGCGCGGGCGGCCGGTGTCGCACCACGCGCCCGCCCGCCCCGAATTCGCCGCCGCTCCCCCTGTCGCATACTGCGACCTGCCTCTACGATGCGTGACCCGGATCACAGGTCAACGGTTCGTGCCTTCGTGCCACCCCCATCAGGAGAGACCGTGGATACCGCACCCACCACAGCCCAGGAACCGGACGAGCCGGGCAGCCCCGACCTCGCCGTCGCCTCCGCCGAGTCCGACCCCTATCTGGCGATGCAGGCGAGCCCGGAATTCGCCGAACTGCGCCGCACCCAGCGCTCGTTCGCCTTCCCCCTCACCGTCGCCTTCATCACCTGGTACCTGCTCTACGTGCTGCTCTCCAACTACGCGGGCGGCTTCATGGGCACCGAGGTCGTCGGCAACATCAACGTCGCCTTCGTCTTCGGCCTCGCCCAGTTCCTCACCACCTTCCTGATCGCCTGGTGGTACTCCCGGCACGCCGCCCAGAAGCTCGACCCCCGCTCCGAGGCCCTGCGCACCCGTCTGGAGGCCGGGGAATGAACCTCCCCCTCGCCGCGGGCGCGGCCGGCGACCACCGCACACTGATCATCACGCTCTTCTCCGTCTTCGTCGCCGCGACCCTCGGCATCACCGTCTGGGCCGGCCGGCAGACCAAGGACGCCACCGACTTCTACGCGGGCGGCCGCTCCTTCACCGGCTTCCAGAACGGCCTGGCCATCTCCGGTGACTACATGTCGGCCGCGTCGTTCCTCGGCATCGCCGGCGCCATCGCGCTCTTCGGCTACGACGGCTTCCTCTACTCGATCGGCTTCCTCGTCGCCTGGCTGGTCGCCCTGCTGCTGGTCGCCGAACCGCTGCGCAACTCCGGCCGCTTCACCATGGCCGACGTGCTCGCCCACCGGCTCAAGCAGCGGCCCGTGCGCACCGCCGCGGGCACCTCCACCATCGTGGTCTCGATCTTCTACCTGCTGGCCCAGATGGTCGGGGCGGGCGCGCTGGTCGCCCTGCTCCTCGGCGCCAGCGGCGAGGGCTCGCGCCGCTGGATCATCGGCCTGGTCGGCCTCGTCATGGTGCTGTACGTGACCATCGGCGGCATGAAGGGCACCACCTGGGTGCAGATCGTCAAGGCGGTCCTGCTCATCGCGGGCACCCTGCTGATCACCGTCCTCGTGCTCAACAAGGTCGGCTGGAACGTCTCCACGCTCCTCGGCCGCGCCGCCGACGCCAGCGGCAAGGGCAAGGCGTTCCTCGAACCCGGCCTGCAGTACGGCAAGGACGGCACCTCCAAGCTGAACTTCATCTCGCTCGGCCTCGCCCTCGTCCTCGGCACCGCCGGGCTCCCGCACATCCTGATCCGCTTCTACACCGTGCCCACCGCCAAGGCCGCGCGGAAGTCCGTGAACTGGGCCATCGGCATCATCGGCGCCTTCTATCTGATGACCATCGCGCTGGGCTTCGGCGCCGCGGCCCTGGTCGGCCCCAAGGCGATCATCGCCTCCAACGAGTCCGGCAACACCGCGGCCCCGCTGCTCGCCCAGGAGGTCGGCGGCGGCGCCGGCTCCACCGGCGGCGCGGTCCTCCTCGCCGTCATCTCCGCCGTCGCCTTCGCGACCATCCTCGCCGTGGTCGCGGGCCTCACCCTCGCCTCCTCGGCCTCCTTCGCCCACGACCTCTGGGCCAACGTCATCCGCAAGGGGCGCACCAGCGAGAAGGAGGAGATCCTCACCGCCAAGTGCGCGGCCGTCGTCATCGGCGCGATCTCCATCGTCCTCGGCATCTTCGCCCACCGCCTGAACGCGGCCGCGCTCGTCGCCCTGGCCTTCGCCGTCGCCGCGTCCGCCAACCTCCCCACGATCCTCTACAGCCTCTTCTGGAAGCGCTTCACCACCCAGGGCGCCCTGTGGTCGATCTACGGCGGCCTGATCTCCTCGGTCACCCTGGTGATCATCTCCCCGGTGGTCTCCGGCAACCCCAAGGCGCTCTTCCCCGGGACGAGCTTCGACTACTTCCCGCTCGCCAACCCCGGCCTCGTCTCCATCCCGCTGGGCTTCCTGCTCGGCTGGCTCGGCTCGCTGCTGTCCAAGGAGCAGCCGGACCCGAAGAAGTACGCGGAGCTGGAGGTCCGCGCCCTCACCGGCCACGGCGCGCACTGACCCCGGGACCCACCCCACGGCCCCTCGTCCCGCCAGGGACCGTACGCCGCCTCCCGGACCTCAACGAACTGTTGAACGTCAGTGGCATCGCGTACGCTGCGGAACACCGAACGAATACCGTTCCAGTCCGCGGGAGGGGCCGCAACCGTGCTCATCGACACCTACGGTCGCGCCGCCACGGACCTGCGCGTCTCCCTCACCGACCGCTGCAACCTCCGGTGCACCTACTGCATGCCCGAAGAGGGCCTCCAGTGGCTCGCCAAGCCCGACCTCCTCACCGACGATGAGATCGTCCGCCTCGTGCGCATAGCCGTCACGGCACTCGGTGTCACCGAGGTCCGCTTCACCGGCGGGGAGCCCCTGCTGCGGCCCGGCCTCGTCTCCATCGTCGAGCGCTGCGCGGCCCTCCTGCCGCGCCCCCGGCTCTCCCTCACCACCAACGGCATCGGCCTCGCCCGCACGGCCGGCGCCCTGAAGGCCGCCGGGCTCGACCGCGTCAACGTCTCCCTCGACACCCTGCGCCCCGACGTCTTCCGCACCTTGACCCGGCGCAAGCGGCACCAGGACGTCCTCGACGGCCTCGCCGCCGCCCGCGCGGCCGGCCTCACGCCGGTGAAGGTCAACGCCGTCCTGATGCCCGGACTCAACGACGACGAGGCCCCCGAGCTCCTCGCCTGGGCCGTCGGGAACGGCTATGAGCTCCGCTTCATCGAGCAGATGCCCCTTGACGCCCAACACGGCTGGAAACGCGAGGGGATGATCACCGCGGAGGACATCCTCGCGAGCCTCCGCACGCGCTTCCGCCTCACCCCGGAGGACGACGCCGAGCGCGGCTCCGCGCCCGCCGAGCGCTGGGTCGTCGACGGCGGGCCCGCCCGCGTCGGAGTGATCGGCTCCGTCACCCGCCCCTTCTGCGCGGCCTGCGACCGCACCCGGCTCACGGCCGACGGGCAGATCCGTACGTGCCTGTTCGCGCGCGAGGAGTCCGATCTGCGGGGCGTGCTGCGCTCCGGAGCGGCGGACGAGGAGATAGCGGAGTTCTGGCGGCACGCGACGCGGGGCAAGAAGGCGGGCTCGGGGCTGGACGACCCGTCCTTCCTCCAGCCCCGGCGCCCGATGTCAGCGATCGGCGGCTGACTCCCACTCCCGCAGGGGCACCACGTCCTTGAGGAAGCCGCGCAGGTCAAGGAAGTTGGACAGGTGCTCGCGGTGCTCTTCGCACGCGAGCCACGTCTTGCGCCGGTCGGGCGTGTGCAGCTTGGGGTTGTTCCACGCGAGCACCCACACGGCATCGGCGCGGCAGCCCTTGGCGGAACAGATCACAGCGGTATCGGGGGAGTTCACACCCCAGACTCTACGTGCCACGGCACGGCCGGGGGCCACGTGGACACGGCGACGCCGGGCAGCCACGGGGGGAGCCGCCCGGCGTCGGTCTGTCGCTCCGACGGGGGATGCGGAGCGCTTAGGAAGTATGTCACGGGGTGACCGGCGCGCGGCACTGAAACCACATGATTGATCTGAGGTTTTCTTGAGCTTGGCAGCGCGTGCACCGACCCGCGCGCCCACTCCCGCACATCAGTTGTGGTCACGCCCGTGATCGCCGGAGAACGACCGGCCGTCGCCGTGCTCCGCTTCCGCCCGGGGTTCCGCCGGATCGGCCGCGGGAGGGGGCATCAGCACCGGCCGGGTCGCCGCGGGAACGAACGTGCCGGGCAGCGAAGGGGCGTTCTCCCGGCCCGCGTTGGCGATCACGACGGCGACATAGGGGAGCAGCGCCCCCAGGATCAGCGTGCCGATGGCCACATAGCGCTCGACGTTCCACAACACCACGGTCAGCACCACCGAGAGGGTGCGGACGAGCATCGAGAGGACGTACCGCCGCTGACGGCCGCGGACGTCCTCGGCCAGACCCCGTCGGGCCCCGGTGATCCTGATGACCTCCGGCCCGCCCAGCTTCCGCATCACGTTCCACCACCCGATCGCCGCCGGGACGTGCCATTCGTCCAGGACGTATTCAACGTTACGCCGCGACCGGCCCGGGTACGAGACCGGGGCACCCCGCCGGACCCCCGCCCCGACCTGCATCTCTCTCATGCACGCGGCGTAGGGGCCGGTCCGAAATGCGCCGTACCCCGGGCGGCCCCAGAATGGCGGGGCACGCCATATCGCGCCGCATGAGGAGGCGACATGAGCTGGTTGTGGGCCATCATCGTCGGTCTGGTGCTGGGTCTGATCGCCAAGGCGATCCTGCCGGGCAAGCAGCAGATCCCCCTCTGGCTGACGATCATCCTCGGCATGATCGGCAGCCTGATCGGCAACTGGGCGGCCACGGGCCTCGGCATCAACGACACCAAGGGCATCGACTGGGGCCGCCATCTCCTCCAGCTGGCCGGAGCGGTGCTGGTGGTCGGCGTAGGGGACCGCTTGTGGGTGGCGGTGCGGGGCAAACGGAAGACCCGCTCGTAGAAAAAGCGCCGGGCGGGCCGGAGAACCGGCCCGCCCGGCGCCCGGGACCGGGGCCCTACAGGCCGCGGATCTCCGCGACCTTGCGGCCGGCCTTGAGGTACACACCGGACGCCGGAGTGCCGAGCTTCGCCACGGCCTCCCCGACGACCTCGCCCAGCGGGCGGATCGCCTCGGACTCCGGGAGCACGACCGCCTCCTGGCCGCCGGAGTGCTCGACGATCAGCCGCAGACCGTTCTGCTTCGCCACCCGCCGCGCCGCGGAGGCGCTCGGCTGGAAGCCCAGCACCTGGCTGAGCACGGTCGTGGCCGCCTCGCCGCCGTGCTCGCCGAGCTCCACCACCGGCAGGCTCTCGACGTCGGTGAAGCTCTTCTTCGAGAACTGCGCGATGAAGCCGGCCCGCGCCGTCATCGCCGCCTCGACGCCGTACAGCGCGGTCACGACCTCGCCCGCCAGGACCTTCTTGAGGTCCATCGGGTGCAGGGACCGCTCCGCCACGCGGGCCAGGACGAGCGCGACCTCCTCGTCCGTCCACTCCGTCCACGCCTTGAGGTACGGCTCCATCAGCCGGTCCGGCACCGACATGATCTTGCCGAAGACGTCCTCGGCGGGCGCGTTCAGCCCCACGTAGTTGTTCTTGGACTTGGACATCTTGGCGCCGGTGCCGTCCGTGCCCTCGATCAGCGGCATGGTGACGACGAGCTGCGGGGTCTGGCCCTTGAGCTCCATCAGCTTGCGGCCCATCTGCAGGTTGAGCAGCTGGTCCGCGCCGCCCAGCTCGACGTCGCACTCCAGGGCGACCGAGTCGAGGCCCTGCGCGATCGGGTAGAGCATCTCCGTCATCGTCAGACCGGCCCCGGAGGCCAGCCGGCTGCGGAAGTCCTCGCGCTGGAGCAGCTGCGAGACCGGCACCTGGGAAAGCAGACCGAGCAGCTCCGGGAAGGTGTACGGCGCCAGCCACTCGCTGTTCTGCCGGAAGTTGACCTTGTCGAAGTCGAAGAACGGCCGGACCTGCTCGCGGTAGCCCGCCAGATTCCGCGCGATGTCCTCGTCGGTGAGCGGCGGGCGCTCGGCCGTGCGGCCCGTCGGGTCGCCGATCTTGGCGGTGAAGTCACCGATCAGCAGGGTGACGTCGTGGCCCATGCGCTGGAAACGGCTGAGGATGATCATCGGCACGGCGTGGCCGAGGTGCACATCGGTGCCGGTCGGGTCGATGCCCAGCTTGATGCCCAGGCCCTTGCCCTCGGCCCGCCGCTTCTCGATCCGCGCGGCGAGCTTGTCCACGCCCGGCAGCACCTCGACCGTGCGGGCCGCGATCAGCTCGGCCTGCTCCTTCGCCGACAGATCCGTCAGGTCGAGATAGCGCCGCGAGCCCGTCTCCGTGAGCAGCCGCTGGACGGTCTGGTCGGAGGAGAGGTCCTGCGCGAGGAGCTCGCTGGCGCGGGCGACGGATTCGCCGAGGCGTGTCATGACGTTCCTGGGGATCGAGAGGACGGATTAAAAGGAGAGGAGAAGAAGAACGAGAGAGGACGGGAGGGGTGGACGGACGCGCCCCAGTCTATTCGGCCCGGTCGCGCGCCCCGGCTGTCGCACCCCTGCCCGGCCCTCACACCCCCTGGCTGACCGAGCTCATGTTGAAGTCGGGCACGCGCAGCGCGGGCATCGCCGCCCGGCTGAAGTAGTCACCCCACTCGCGGGGGAGCGTCGCCTCGGTGCGGCCCGCCTCCGTCGCCCGGGAGAGCAGGGAGACCGGGGACTCGTTGAAGCGGAAGTTGTTCACCTCGCCGACGACCTCGCCCTTCTCCACGAGATAGACGCCGTCCCGGGTGAGCCCGGTGAGCAGCAGCGACGCCGGGTCGACCTCGCGGATGTACCACAGGGAGGTCAGCAGCAGACCGCGCTCGGTGTCGGCCACCATCTCGTCCAGGGAGCGGTCGCCGCCCCCGTCCAGGATGAGGTTGTCGATGCCCGGTGCCACGGGGAGGTCCGTCAGTCCGGCGGTGTGGCGGGTCGTGATCAGCCGCTCCAGCACGCCCTCGCGGATCCAGTCCGTGGCGGACAGCGGCAGCCCGTTGTCGAAGACCGAGGAGTCCTCGCCGGAGCTGCTCGTGAGCACGAACGGCGCGCACTGCAGGCCGGGGTAGGCCGGGTCGCTGCGCAGCGAAAGCGGCAGCGTGGACAGCTTCTCCCCGAGCCGGGTGCCGCCGCCGGCCTTGGAGAAGACCGTACGGCCCTCCGCCGCCTCCCGGGCCGTCGCCGACCACGCCTGGTAGATCATCAGGTCCGCGACGGCGGTCGGCGGGAGCAGCGTCTCGTACCGCCCGGCGGGCAGCTCGATCTTCGTGCGGGCCCAGGCCAGCCGCCGGGCCAGCTCGGCGTCCAGTGCCGCCGGGTCGACGTCCGTGAAGTCACGCGTGGCGCGGCCCGCCCACGCGGAGCGCGTGCGGTCCGGGGACTTGGCGTTGAGCTCCAGGGTGCCGGTGGGCTGGTCGTGGCGGAGCCGCAGCCCGGTGGAGGAACCCACGTAGTGGGAGTCCACCTGGTGGTGGGCGAAGCCGTACAGCTCGCGGCCCTCGGCGCGGGCGCGGGCGAAGGACTCGCCGAGCGCGGGCGCGAAGGCGTCGAAGACGGCGGGGGAGGTCTCGGCGGGCGCGTCGGTGAAGTCGGGGGAGTGCGGGACGCCCGTCACCAGCGGCTGGGCGTCCTCGGCGGGGCCCGCCTCCCGGGCGGCGGCCTCGGCGGCCCGGACCAGCGGCTCCAGCTCGTCCGCGGTGACCGCCGACCGGGAGACGACACCGGAGGCCGTGCCCTCGGCGCCGTCGACGGTCGCGATCACGGTGACGGTGCGGCCGCGGGTGACGCCGTTGGTGGTGAGCGCGTTGCCCGCCCAGCGCAGATTGGCGGTGGAGTCCTCGCTCGCGATCACGACACAGCCGTCGGCACGCGACAGCTCCAGGGCGCGCTCGACGATCTCGTGCGGCTTGTTCCTGTTACGAGGACTCACTGACCCGCCTCCTGCGTGGTGTTCAAGATGTTGACGCTCTTGAAGAGCGCGGACGGGCAGCCGTGGGAGACCGCGGCGACCTGGCCCGGCTGGGCCTTGCCGCAGTTGAACGCGCCGCCCAGGACGTATGTCCGCGGCCCGCCGACCGCCGCCATCGAGCCCCAGAAGTCCGTCGTCGTCGCCTGGTAGGCGAAGTCCCTGACCTGTCCGTCGAGGCGGCCGTTCCGGATCGCGTACGCCCGCTGCCCGGTGAATTGGAAGTTGTAGCGCTGCATGTCGATCGACCACGACCGGTCGCCGACGATGTAGATGCCGTCCTCCACGCCCGAGATCAGCTCCTCCGTCGACGGCCCGTCGGGCGCCGGCTGGAGGGAGACGTTCGCCATCCGCTGCACGGGCACGTGCGAGGGGGAGTCGGCGAACGCGCAGCCGTTGGACCGCTCGAAGCCCGTGAGCTTCGCGATCCGGCGGTCGAGCTGGTAGCCGGTCAGGACGCCGTCCTTGACGAGGTCCCAGGACTGGGCCGCCACGCCCTCGTCGTCGTAGCCGACGGTCGCCAGGCCGTGCTCGGCGGTCCGGTCGCCCGTCACGTTCATGATCTTCGAGCCGTAGCGGAGGCTGCCCAGCTTGTCGAAGGTCGCGAACGACGTGCCCGCGTACGCCGCTTCGTAGCCCAGCGCCCGGTCCAGCTCGGTGGCGTGGCCGATCGACTCGTGGATCGTCAGCCACAGGTTGGAGGGGTCGACCACCAGGTCGTACGCACCGGCCCGGACGCTCGGCGCGCGCATCTTCTCCGCCAGCAGCTCCGGCATCTCCGCCAGCTCCGCGTCCCAGTCCCAGCCGGTGCCCGTCAGGTACTCCCAGCCGCGGCCGGCCGGCGGCGCGATGGTGCGCATCGTGTCGAAGCCGCCGGTCACCGGGTCCACCGCGGTCGCCGTCAGCTGCGGGTGCACCCGGACGCGCTGCTGGGTGGTCGTGGTGCCCGCCGAGTCGGCGTAGAACTTGTTCTCCTGCACGGTCATCAGCGTGGCGTCGGTGTGCGAGACCCCGTCCGCGGCCAGCAGCCGGGCGCTCCACTCCGCGAGCAGGGCGGTCTTCTCGGCGTCGGGCACCTCGAAGGGGCTGACCTCGTAGGAGGAGACCCAGGTGCGGTCCGCGTGCACCGGCTCGTCCGCCAGCTCCACGCGCTCGTCGGACGCGGCCGCCGCGATCACCTTGGCCGACAGCTTCGCCATCGCGACGGCCTGTCCGGCCACCCGCGCGGCCGCGTCCATCGTCAGCTCCACTCCCGCGGCGAACCCCCAGCTCCCGCCGTGCACCACGCGCACCGCGTAGCCGAGGTCGGTGGCGTCCGACGACCCCGCGGGGCGGGCGTCACGCAGCCGCCAGGAGGCGCTGCGCACTCGCTCGAACCGGAAGTCGGCGTGCTCGGCACCGAGCGCGCGGGCCCGGGCGAGCGCGGCGTCGGCGAGCGGCCGCAGCGGCAGCGCGAGGAATGACTCGTCGATGGAATGGGGCGTGGAACGGGGCACAGGGTCCTCCCGGAGGTCGTCCTGTGAATCATGCCGCCTCACGGGCGGCCCACGCACCGCGTTTCCGCTCCTCGGACCGGGCGCGGGGAGGCCACGGGAAGGACTGCTTCTGTAGAGATCCAACAGTGTGCGCCGCGAGCCCCTGTCGCAGGTCGATTCCCTCTTCGATCACCACTACCGATACGTTTCGGTGTAGTCAGCAGCACCCATGGAAGAAACGGAAGGGTGATCCCTTGAGCCGCTCGGTTCTCGTCACCGGAGGAAACCGGGGCATCGGCCTCGCCATCGCCCGCGCGTTCGCGGAGGCGGGCGACAAGGTCGCCATCACCTACCGCTCCGGTGAGCCGCCGGAGGCGCTCGTGGAACTGGGCTGCCTCGCCGTGAAGTGCGACATCACGGACCCGGAGCAGGTCGAGCAGGCCTACAAGGAGATCGAGGAGAAGCAGGGCGCGGTCGAGGTGCTGGTGGCCAACGCCGGCATCACCCGCGACCAGCTGCTGCTGCGCATGTCCGAGGAGGACTTCACCTCGGTGGTGGACACCAACCTCACCGGCACCTTCCGGGTCGTCAAGCGCGCCTCGAAGGCCATGCTGCGGGCCCGCAAGGGCCGCGTGGTGCTGATCTCCTCCGTCGTCGGCCTCATGGGCTCGGCGGGGCAGGCCAACTACGCCGCCTCCAAGGCCGGTCTGGTCGGCTTCGCCCGCTCGCTCGGCCGCGAGCTGGGCTCCCGCAACATCACGGTCAACGTCGTCGCGCCCGGCTTCGTGGACACCGACATGACCCGCGTGCTCAGCGACGAGCAGCGGGCGAACATCGTGAAGCAGGTGCCGCTCGCGCGCTACGCGCAGCCCGAGGAGATCGCCGCCTCGGTCCGCTTCCTCGCCTCCGACGAGGCCGCATACATCACTGGAGCCGTCATTCCTGTCGACGGCGGATTGGGCATGGGTCACTGAACGTCATGAGTGGAATCCTCGCAGGCAAGCGCATCCTGGTCACCGGCGTCCTCACGGAGGCGTCGATCGCCTTCCAGGCCGCGAAGGTCGCCCAGAACGAGGGCGCGGAGGTCATCCTCACCGGCTTCGGCCGCCTCTCCCTGGTCGAGCGCATCGCGAAGCGGCTGCCGAAGCCCGCTCCGGTGATCGAGCTCGACGTCAGTAACCAGGAGCACCTCGACGGCCTGGCCGACAAGGTGCGCGAGCACCTCGGCGAGGGCGTGGCCCTCGACGGCGTCGTGCACTCCATCGCCTTCGGCCCGCAGGGCGCCTTCAACTTCCTCGAGGGCACCTGGGAGGACGTCTCCACGGCCGTCCAGATCTCGGCGTACTCCTACAAGTCGCTGACCATGGCCCTGCTCCCGCTGATGCGCGAGGGCTCCTCGGTCGTGGGCCTGACCTTCGACGCGCAGATCGCCTGGCCGAAGTACGACTGGATGGGCGTGGCCAAGGCCGCCCTGGAGTCCACCAACCGCTACCTCGCCCGCGACCTCGGCCCCAAGGGCATCCGCTTCAACCTGGTCTCGGCCGGTCCGCTCAAGTCGATGGCCGCCAAGTCCATCCCGGGCTTCGAGGAGCTCGCGGACGTCTGGAACCACCGCGCCCCCATCGGCTGGGACCTGTCCGACCCGGAGCCGACCGGCCGTGGCGTCGTCGGTCTGCTGTCGGACTTCTTCCCGCGCACCACGGGTGAGATCGTCCACGTCGACGGCGGCGTGCACATGATGGGCGCCTGAGCCAGGGCCCCCAAGGCGTACGAAGGCCGCGCGGCCGTCCGGTGGACAGCCGCGCGGCCTTCGCGTATGCGGGGACGGACGGCGACCGCCCGAGTCGAGAACCTCGCCCGTCGCCCGCACACTGTTGGGGACGGGAGGAGGTACGGACATGAACTCCCCGCTCCGCCGGACGGCGGCCCTGCTGTTCGCCGGCGCCGCCCTGGCCGGTGCCGCGTCCCCGCCCGCCCTCGCCGCACCCGCGCCCGTGGTGACACAGGAAGCCGAGTGCAGCACCCGGATCCGTGGCTCGCACGCCACGGCCGACTGCTTCAACGGCAACTCCACCATCGATCGCGTACAGCTGCACATCGAGTGCGCCCGCTGGTGGGACCCCGACATGGACACCGCACCCGTCGAGGTCACCCCGGCCCGCCACGTCTCCCTCACCCAGCGCTGCTGGCTGGGCATACGCCACGCCTGGGTGACGCACGACCCGGCTGACCCTCAGCGGACGCCCCGGCAGCCGTACGGATAGCGGCCCGCCTCCTCCTCCGCCGTCCGCTCGTCACCGTCCCTGATCGCGGCCACCAGCCTGCCGTGGTCGGCCAGCCCCTCGGGCTTCAGGTCCGTGCCGACGTCCGCGCGCAGGAACTGGCGGAGTACCCCGCCGAGATCCGCGTACACCTCCGCCAGCACCTCGTTGTGCGCCGCCGAGACCACCGCCGTGTGCAGCGTGGCATCGGCCTCCACGAACCGCTCCGCGTCCCCCGAGCGCCACGCCTCCTCGCGCCGTTCCAGCAGCGCCGTCAGCTGCGCGAGGTCCTGCTCGGTGCGCCTGCGGGCAGCCAGCCGGGCCGCCTGGGTCTCCAGGGCGCTGCGCAGCTCCGCCACGTGCAGCGGGTCCGCCTGCGCGAAGCGGCGGTTCATCACCCCGGCGAGCTCGCTGGTGGCGACGACATAGGTGCCCGAGCCCTGGCGGATGTCCAGCAGGCCGTTGTGCGCCAGGGCGCGCACGGCCTCCCGCACGGTGTTGCGGGCCACGCCGAGCTGCTCCACGAGCGCGGGCTCGGTCGGGATGCGCGCGCCGACGGGCCACTCGCCGGACGTGATCTGGTTGCGCAGTTCCGCGATGACCTGGTCGACGAGGGGGGACCGCCGGGGAGATGTCAGAGGCGCCATTGTCGTGCTCCATTCATCCCATGATTCTATGATGCCGGTATGGCACACACGGCAGACGAAGATCTCACGACGGCCGACTCGGCCGCACCGGCACCGGCGGCCGACACGCCCGCCCCCGCCCCGGGGCGCGGACCCGCCCGTCCCCGGACCCTGCTCCTCGCCGTGGGGCTCGTCCTCGCCGCCCTCAACCTCCGCCCCGCGATCACCAGCCTGGGCGCGCTGATGAAGGAGGTGAAGGCCGGATTCGGGATGAGCGGCGCCCTCGCCGGGCTGCTCACCTCCGTGCCCACCCTGTGCTTCGCGGTCTTCGGCCTCGCCGCGCCCCGGCTGGCCCGGCGCTGGGGGCTCGCCCCGGTGGTCTGCGCCGGGATGGCGGCCGTCGCCGCCGGGCTCGCGCTGCGTCCGTTCGGCGGCGGGATACCCGCCTTCCTCGCCCTGAGCGCCCTCGCGCTCGCGGGCATCGCCCTGAGCAACGTCCTGATGCCGGTGGTCGTCAAGCGCTGGTTCCCCGACCGCGTCGGCCCCATGACCGGCCTCTACTCGATGGCGCTCTCCGGCGGCGCCGGCGTCGCGGGCGCCGTCACCGTCCCGCTGACCCACGCCATGGGCGGCAGCTGGAAGTACGGACTCGCCACCTGGGCCGTCCTCGCCGCCGTGGCGGCCCTGGCCTGGCTGGCGATCAGCGCCCGCGGCCGGGCGGAGGGCGACGCCGCACCTGCCGCCGGTGCCGCGCGGGAGACCACGGGCAGGAGCATCACCCGCAGCGCCACCGCCTGGGCACTGGCCGTCTTCTTCGGCCTCCAGGCCACCGGCGCGTACATCGTCATGGGCTGGCTGCCCGTGATCTTCCGGGACGCCGGGGTCTCCGCCTCCACCGCCGGTCTGCTGGCCGCGACGACGATGGTGGTGGGCGTCCCGATCGCCTTCCTGCTGCCGCGCCTCGCCGCCCGCCTGCCCCACCAGGGCGTCCTGGCCGTCACCCTCGCCGTCTTCGGCCTCGCGGGCTACGCGGGTCTGTGGCTGGCCCCCAAGGGCGGCGCCTGGGTGTGGGTGGTGCTCCTCGGCGTCTCCAACAGCGCCTTCCCGCTCGCCCTCACCATGATCGGCATGCGCGCCCGGACGGGCGCGGGCATGGTGCGGCTGTCCGCTTTCGCCCAGAGCATCGGCTATCTCATCTCCATCCCCGGCCCGCTGCTCGTGGGCTGGCTCAACGGGGCCACCGGTGGCTGGAACTGGCCGATCGCCCTGATGGCATCGCTGATGGTGCCTCAGATCGTGGCGGGTGTGCTGGCGGGGCGCGACCGCACGGTGGAGGACGAGATCTGACCCGGCCGAAAGCCTCCGGGCGGGGGTGCGACACTGGTCCCATGCAGCAGCCCGTGCTCGACCCGAATCCCAAGAACGGCCAGAAGACGCTTCTCGCCATCCTCGGCGCGATGCTCGCGATCACCGTGGTCATCGCCGTGATCGCGACCCTCGCCTCACCCTGACCCCGAGGTTTCCCGCCAGGGGAGGGTGGGGCTAACCCCCGTCCCCTAGGGGGGCCGGGTCAGGGGTAAGTGGGTGGTTCACCGGATGGGAGCGGGACGCCGTTCTCCGTAGGTTCGTAGTACACCGCGCGGCGCGGTGACCCACGGACCTACGCGGAGGAGACCCCCATGTCCGCCGGCACGAAGCACCGGCACGGCCCCGTGCAGACCAAACTGCCGTGGTGGGGCCTCGTGCTCCCCGCGGTGGCCTTCGTGGCCCTCTTCCTCCTGCTGGCCTCGCCCGCGTCGTCGGAGCCCCACGGGACGACCGGCGCGATGGGCTCGGTCGCCCGCGTCGTCGACTTCGTCCAGCACACGCTCGGTGCGTAGCCGGCGCGTGTCACCGAGGGGGGAACGGCCTCCCAACACCCCGAGCCTCGCCGCCTTTTTCATGCGAAGCTGGAAAACATGAGCGCCGAACCGACCCGCAGGATCGTCCTTCTCCGCCACGCCAAGGCCGACTGGCCCGACGTCGCCGACCACGACCGCCCGCTCGCGGACCGCGGCCGCCAGGACGCCCCGATCGCCGGCCGCCGGCTCGCCTCCGCCGGCATCATCCCCGACCTGGCCCTCTGCTCCACCGCCGCCCGCACCCGCGAGACATGGAAGCTCGCCGTCCACGAGCTGCCGCAGCGCCCGCGCACGGTCTACGAGGACCGGCTGTACGAGGCATCGGTCGGCGAGCTCATCGCCGTGATCAACGAGACGCCGGACGACGTGGCGGACCTGCTCCTCGTGGGACACAACCCCGGCATGCACGGCCTGGCGGACGCGCTCGCGGAAAGCGCGGAGGGCGACGCGCTCGCCCGCCTGAACCGGACGGCGTTCCCGACGGCGTCGATCGCGGTACTCACGTTCACGGGCTCGTGGAAGTCGGTGGAGCTCGGCGTATGCCGACTGACGGCCTTCTGGCCGCCGCACGCGTGAGAGGGGTCCGTCGCCGGGTGCGGGTTGTTGGCGCCTGCGGCGGGCTTTTTCCCCTACCCGCCCCTTCCCGAAACTGGGGGCAAGCCCCCAGACCCCCACAATCCAGCCCGTCCGGCGTTTG
>NZ_JBFBBD010000107.1:0-22677 GCF_040689515.1 Streptomyces sp. NPDC051173 | reverse complement strand
CCAGCCCCGCCCCTTCCCGAAACTGGGGGCAAGCCCCCAGACCCCCGCAACACGCTTCGCGCGTTGTCCTCAAACGCCGGACGGGCTGGAAAACCAGCCCGGAACAAGCCCGTCGCAGGCGCCAGCCACTCGCACCCCACCACCGACAGAACCCCGAACAACACCGCCCGCCCCGCAGGGAACCGGTACCGTCGGAGGACGAGCGGTCTTAGGGGATTCGGTGGGGATCGAGAGCGATCAGCTGGTTTTTGACTACCTGAGCCGAGTCGGCGACATCGCGCAACGCACCGCGCTGACCTCCGCCGACCGTATGCGGCTCGTGTCCCGTCTGCGTACGGAGATCGAGCGCCGCAGATCGTCCGAGGGCGCGGACACGCCCGCCGCCGTGCAGCGCATCCTGTCCGGGTTCGGCACGCCGGACGAGGCCGTGGCGGACGCGAACGGGTTCGTCACCGCGGAGAGCGGCAGGGTTCCGGCGCAGCGCCGTGAGGACGAGCCCGTCCGGGCCGTGCCCGCGGTGGCGCCGCCGCACCTCGCGCCCGCGGAGGAGCTCGGCCCCGCCGGCGAGGTGCCGGACTGGTGGCGGGTGGACCCGGGGCCGTTCGGCAAGGGCGAGGCGGTGCACGGGTTCGTCGGTGGCATCGAGATCCCCGAGATACTGAAACCACCGCCCCGTGAGCCGGTGGACGGAGCGCCGGCCGAGGCCGTGGAGGCGGAGCGGGACGACGAGGAGGCCGCGGCGGCGGAGGAGACCGGGGAGACCCGGCGCCGCCCCAGCCTGCTGCGCCGCCCGGACGGCGAGCCCGTGAGCGTGCTGCTGCTCCTGGTGGCGCTGGTGCTGCTCGTGGGCGCGGTGCTGGGCAACTGGTTCGTGCTCGCCGCCGGATGGGCGCTGGCCTATTTCACGCGCAAGCTCTCGCACAACGAGTCGCAGTGGGCGGTCATGGGCGTCCCCGGCCTGACGCTCGCGGCCTGGGCGGTCTGGCTGTGGGGCCGTACGGAGGGCCGCTGGGGCGACCCGGTGCCGGAGGGCGGCCTGGGCGCGGTGCTGTCGGACTCCTGGCCCTGGGTCGTGCGGGCGGCGGCCGTCACCTCGGCGCTGTACGTGGTCTGGCGCTCGCGCCGCCCCGGCTGACCGGCCGATACGTCAGACGGCGGCCCGGTCCGACTCCCACGGCCGGCCCGCCACCACCAGCGGACTGCCCGTCACCGGGTCCGGGACGACGACCGATTCCAGGCCGAAGACGTCGCGCACGAGATCGGCCGTCACGACGTCGGACGGCGCGCCCTGGGCCACGATCCGGCCCGCCCGCATCGCGATCAGGTGGTCGGCGTAGCGGGCCGCCTGGTTGAGGTCGTGGAGGACGGCGACGACGGTGCGGCCGCGCTCGTGGTTGAGGCGGCGGCAGAGGTCGAGGACCTCCACCTGGTGGGATATGTCGAGATATGTGGTGGGTTCGTCGAGGAGCAGCAGGTCCGTCTCCTGCGCGAGGGCCATCGCGATCCACACGCGCTGCCGCTGCCCGCCGGAGAGTTCGTCGACGGAGCGCTCGGCGAGGGCGGCCGTGTCGGTGCGGGCCAGCGCCTCGGTGACGGCGCGCTCGTCGTCGTCGGACCACTGCTGCCACCAGCGCTGGTGCGGCTGGCGGCCGCGGGAGACGAGGTCGGCGACGGTGATGGCCTCGGGGGCGACGGGGGTCTGCGGGAGCAGGCCGAGGGACCGCGCGATGGTGCGGGTGGGTATGCGGGACAGTTCGGTGCCGTCGAGGAGTACCGAGCCGCGGGCCGGCTTGAGGAGGCGGCCGAGGGCCCGCAGCAGGGTCGACTTGCCGCACGCGTTGGGGCCGACGATGACGGTGACGGCGCCGTCCGGGACGTCCACGTCGAGCCCGTCGACGACGGTGCGGTCCTCGTAGGCGAGGGTCAGGTCGCGGGCGGTGAGCCGGGCCGTGCGGCCGCTGGTCTCGGTCACGCTTTTCCTCCGGTGCGGCCCCTGATGATGAGCCAGATCAGATAGGGGGCGCCGACGGCGGCGGTCAGGACGCCCACGGGCAGCTGGTTCGGCTCGAAGAGCCTGCGGCCGAGCAGATCCGCGACGATCACGATGACCGCGCCGGTCAGCGCCGAGCAGAGCAGGGGGATCTGGGCCGTACGCGTCATCCGGCGGGCCAGCTGCGGGGCGAGCAGGGCGACGAAGTCGACGGGCCCGGCGGCGCCGGTGGCGATGGAGGCCAGCACGACGCCGAGGACGGCCAGGCCGAGCCGGACCCGGTTCAGCCGGACGCCGAGCGCGGTCGCGGTGTCGTCGTCCATCGAGACGGTGCGCTGCGCGCGGGCCGCCCAGCAGACGAGGGGCGTGAGGAGGAGCAGCGCCCAGGCGACCGGGACGGCCTCGTCCCAGCCCCGGTCGCCGAGCGACCCGGTCATCCACACCTTGGCCTGCTGGGCGACGAGGTAGTCGCCCTTGGTCATGAAGAGGTTGGTGAGCGACCGCAGCGCGACCGCGAAGCCGATGCCGATGAGGACGAAGCGGGTGGCGTGCAGCCCGCCGCGCCACGCGAAGACGTAGACGAGGGCCGCCGCGAGCAGCCCGCCGATGACGGACAGATAGGGCAGGAACGCGTACGACGTGACGCCGAAGGTGAGCGCGCCGACGGTCAGCGCGCTCGCGCCCTGGGTGACGCCGATGATGTCGGGGCTGGCCAGGGGGTTGCGGGAGACGGTCTGGATCAGCGCCCCGGCCACGCCGAAGGCCGCGCCCACGAGCAGGCCCACGGTCATCCGGGGGAGTCGGAAGGTGCCGACGGTGAGCTCCTCCGGCGACGGCTGCCCGAGGACGACCTTCAGGGCCTCGGCCGGCGACACGAAGGACTGGGCCGCGCAGAGGTACGCCAGGCACGCGGCGGCCAGCAGCGCGGTCAGGGCGAGGGCGACGCCGGTGGCCCGCCGGTGGACGAGGAAGGAGGCGCGCCCGGCGCGTACGAGGGTGTAGCCGGCGGGGCGGCACAGGGTGAGCGTCACGCGGCCACCGCCTTCTTGCGGCGGACGAGCGCGATCAGGAACGGCACCCCGATGAGCGCCGTCATCACCCCGGACGGGACCTCGCTGGGCGGGAAGACGATCCGGCCGGCGGTGTCGGCGACCAGCAGCATCACGGGCCCGATGAGCGCGGCCATGGGGAGCAGCCAGCGGTGGTCGGTGCCGACGATCGCGCGGGCGATGTGCGGGACGGCGAGGCCGACGAAGGCGATCGGGCCGGCCGCCGCGACGCCCACGCCGGTGAGCACCGTGGCGCCGACGCCGCCGACGATCCGTACGGTCGCGACGTTCTGGCCGAGCCCCTTGGCGACGTCCTCGCCGAGCGCGAGCGCGTCGAGGCCGCGGGCCACGCTCAGCACCAGCACCACGCCGACCAGCAGGAACGGCCAGATCTGGCCGACGATCCCGGTGTCCTGGCTCGGCAGCGAGCCGACCTGCCAGAACCGGAAGCGGTCCAGGACGGCGGCGTGGGTGGTGAGGACGCCGTGCACGACGGACAGCAGCAGCGCGTTGATCGCGGCACCGGCCAGCGCCAGCTTCACGGGGGTGGCGCCGCCCCGGCCGCGCGCGGCGACGGTGTAGACGGCGACGGAGGCGAGCGCGGCGCCCGCGAAGGCCCACCACACATAGCCGGACAGCGTCTGCACCCCGGCGAAGGTCATCGCGAGGACCACGCCCAGCGAGGCGCCGTGGCTGATGCCGAGGATGCCGGGGTCGGCGATGGGGTTGCGGGTGATGCCCTGAAGAACCGTTCCGGCAATGGCGAGTGCCGCGCCCACCATCAGCCCGACGACCGTGCGGGGCAGCCGCATGTCGCGCACGACGGCGGTGGTCTTGCCGGGGGTGCCGTGCCAGAGCGCGTCGAAGACCTGGGAGGGCGCGGTGGCACGGGCCCCGACGGCGAGGCTGAACAGCACCGCCGCCAGCAGGGCGACGACCGCGGCCGCCGTCCAGCCGACGCGGCGCCGGATCCGTGCGGACCCTGGGCTGCTGATCGGGACGGCGGCTGACATCGCTTCCACTCATGGCTCGTACGGACATCGGGCGCGGCCGGGTCGTGCCGTTGTCCGCACCACCGCCGCGGGGCGACGGCCGGCGCGCGGCCGGCACACCGGACCCGCTGGGCGCGGCCCAGGTTAGGCGACGCTAAGTGTACGGGCCGGGCATCGCGGCAGAATGTGGGGCATGACCTTGCACCCGCGGCTCCCGGCCGACGCCCCCTTCACCGTCGGCTTCGACCTCGACCTGACCCTCATCGACTCCGCGCCGGGCATCCGGGCCGCGTACGAGTCGCTGGTCGCCTCGACAGGCACGCACATCGACGTCGACCTGGTGTGCAGCAGGCTCGGGCCGCCGCTGGAGCAGGAGCTCGCCCACTGGTTCCCCGCGGACCGCGTCGCCGCGGCCGCCGCCGACTACCGTGCGGTCTACCCCACGCTCGCGATCGCCGCGTCACCCGTCATGCCGGGGGCGCGCGAGGCGCTCGACGCCGTACGGGAGCTGGGCGGCCGGTCGGTCGTCGTCACCGCGAAGTACGAGCGCAACGCACGGCTGCACCTCGACCACCTCGGACTCGCCCCCGACGCGCTCGTCGGCGACCTCTGGGCGGAGGGCAAGGCCACGGCGCTGCGCGCGCACGGTGCGACGGTCTACGTAGGCGACCACACCGGGGACGTGCGCGGCGCGCGTACGGCGGGTGCGCTGTCCGTAGGGGTCGCGACGGGTCCGTGTGACGAGGAGGAACTGCGCGCCGCCGGGGCCGACGTGCTCCTCGCCGACCTCACGGCCTTCCCCCGCTGGCTGCGGGACTACCGCGAGGCGGCCGCGCCGTCCGGGACCGCCGCCGGCAGCGAGGCGCGCGCCTGACGGCGCTGCGCCGCGACGGAACGCAGCACCCCGGCGGCCGCGATCAGGAATCCGACCCCCATCAGCATGCAGACGAAGTACGCTGCCGGCGGCAGTGGATGGGCGCCCAGGAAGAGGGGGGCGACCGTCGCCAGGGTGGCCACCGCGCCCACGAGGAAGACGATGGCGCCGACGCGTACCAGCAGATCCCCGTCCCGGGGAGTTTCGTTACTCACCTGACCAGGGTAGATCCATAGCCGACGGCGTTGGAGGCACCTCTCGCCCCGGCGCCGCACGGGAAAAGGACGTCTTGTCACCGGGCCCGGGACCATTAGCCTTGGGGGTAGCGGGTCTTACGACCCGCTGTAGTGCTATCAAGAGCTGTTTTTCCGTTGATTGCAGACGTTTTCCGTATTTCCGACGAGACACGAGGACGAGGACAGACGTGCCTACCGGCAAGGTCAAGTGGTTCAACAGCGAGAAGGGCTTCGGCTTTCTCTCCCGCGACGACGGCGGAGACGTCTTCGTCCACTCCTCGGTGCTCCCGGACGGGGTAGACGCCCTCAAGCCCGGACAGCGGGTGGAATTCGGTGTCGTGGCCGGCCAGCGCGGCGACCAGGCGCTCACGGTGACGCTCCTCGACCCCGCCCCGTCGGTCGCGGCCGCCCAGCGCCGCAAGCCCGATGAGCTGGCGTCGATCGTCCAGGACCTCACCACGCTCCTGGAGAACGTCACCCAGCAGCTGGAGCGCGGCCGTTACCCCGACAAGGCCCACGGTGCCAAGATCGCCGGAATGCTGCGGGCGGTGGCCGACCAGCTGGACGTCTGACCACCGCTCCCGCTCGCGAGCCGCGCGAGGGACCGCCCGACGGGCCGGCCGTCAGGCGAACTCCAGTGCCTCCGGGCCGAGGGGCGGCACCAGCCCCTCGGCCGCGGCGCGGGTCAGCAGCCCGCGCACCGCGGCGTAGCCGTCCTCACCGAGGTCGGCGGTGAACTCGTTGACGTAGAGCCCGATGTGCTGGTCGACGACCGTCGGCTCCATCTCCTGGGCGTGCGCCAGCACATACGGCCGGGACGCCGCCGGGTCCTCCCAGGCCATCTGCACGGACGTCCGTGCCGCCTGCGCCAGTTCACGCAGCCGGGCCGCGCCCAGCGAGCGCTTGGCGATGATGGCGCCGAGCGGGATCGGCAGGCCCGTCGTCGACTCCCAGTGCTGCCCCATGTCGGCCAGGCAGTGCAGCCCGTACCGCTGATACGTGAACCGCGCCTCGTGGATCACGAGTCCGGCGTCGACCTTGCCCTCCTTGACGGCGGGCATGATCTCGTGGAACGGCAGGACGACGACCTCGCCGACCCCGCCCGGCACCTCCGCCGCGGCCCACAGCCGGAACAGCAGATAGGCCGTCGAGCGCTCGCTCGGCACCGCGACCGTCTTCCCGGCCAGCCCGGCGGCCTCGCCCGGCTCGCGGGTCAGCACCAGCGGGCCGCAGCCCCGGCCCAGGGCGCCGCCGCACGGCAGCAGTGCGTACTCCTCCAGGACCCAGGGCAGTTCGGCGTACGACACCTTGAGCACGTCGAACTCGCCGCGCTCGGCCATGCCGTTGGTGATGTCGATGTCGGCGAAGGTGACGTCGAGGGCGGGCGCCCCGGGGACGCGGCCGTGCGCCCAGGCGTCGAAGACGAAGGTGTCGTTGGGGCAGGGCGAATAGGCGATCTTGAGCGGCTCACTCATGGGGTCCTCCTCGCGTGCGGTGGCGGTGCTGCGGGGGCCGGCGCGGGCCGGGCCTCCGGAAGATCGTTGACGTGCGGGAGGACTTCTCTCTCTGGCCCCTGTGCCCCCTCTGCCGCCGCCGCGAGGGCCCCGGGCAGCGCCGCGAACGCGCCCGCGAGGGCGGCGAGGGCGTCACCGATGCGCCAGGCGGCGCGGTCGCGCGGGCCGACGGGGTTGGAGACCGCGCGGATCTCCAGCACCGGCACCCCGTGCGCCGCGGCGGCCTCGGCCACGCCGAAGCCCTCCATGGCCTCGATCAGCGCGCGGGGGCGCAGCTCCGCCAGCGCGCGGGCGCGCTCCGCGGAACCCGTCACCGTCGACACGGTGAGCACCTCGCCGCGCCGGGCGCCGGTCGCGTCGGCCACGGCCCGCACGAGCGCCTCGGGCGGCCGGTGCTCCACGGTCCCGAAGCCCAGCTCGGTGACCGGGAGGAAGCCCTCGGGCGTCTCGGCGCCCAGGTCCGCGGCGACGATCGCGTCGGACACGACGAGGGAACCCACCGGGGCCCCCGCCGCCGCACCCGTGAAGCCACCGCCGATGCCCGCCGAGACCACCAGGTCGTACGGGCTGCCGGAGACCGCCGCGGCCGTCAGGGCCGTCGCGGTGCCCGCCGCCGCGGCGGCCGGGCCGACACCGGCGGCCAGCGCGTCGACGACCAGCGGGAAAGGACCTGCCGTGACGGCGCGGTGCAGCGCGAAGCCCGGCACGGCGAGCTCCACGGTCTCCGCGGGCCCGCCGGCCGGGGTGGTGGGCCCCGCCGCGCCGCGGGTGACCGCGTCACGCTCCGCGGCGACGGCGGTGACGACGAGTACGCGCATCAGCGGGGCCTCCGGGCCGTCAGTCCTTGTCGAGCTCGAGCTTGACGCTCCACACGCCGTTCTTGCTGACGACCGACAGGACCGTGGACTTCTCCAGGGTGCCCATCTGCTGGTTGTAGAAGAGCTGGTCGCCCTCGAGCGAGGTGTACGTCTGCTTCGTCTGGTTCGAGCGCGGCTGGTTGCCGGCCACGACGAACCAGCTCTCGTCGGCGATCTTCGGCTCGACGCCCACGCGGATCTTGTCGCCCTGCTTCACCTTGATGCTCTTGACCGACTTGTCGGCCAGGCACTTCTGGAGGGCCGACTGGTCGAGCGTCTTGCTCTCGTCGAAGCAGGCGGCCTCGGTGGTCACCGTGGTGGAGCCGACGGACACCGTCGCCAGGGGCGTCGGCTTGTCGCAGGCGGAAAGGGCGACGAGGCCGAAGGCGACGGCGCCGACAGCGGCAGCGGCACGTCGGCGCTTGCCCTGGAAAAACGCATCGGTCATGCGCGCAGGCTATCGGGCCCGTCCACTCACGCCACGCGCGGGTGCGGCGAGCCGCGCCGGGCCGCCGTCAGCAGGCCCCGTACGGCAGTGGCCACACCCAGCGCCAGGACCCCCGAGGCCACCGCCATGCCCAGGGTGCCGTTGAGCGGCAGCACGATGCCGATCGCCCCGCCGGCCACCCAGGACATCTGGAGCAGCGTCTCGGAACGCGCGAACGCCGACGTCCGCACCTCCTCCGGGACGTCCCGCTGGATCAGCGAGTCCAGCGACTGCTTGCCGAGCGCCTGCGAGATGCCCGCGACGGCCGCCACGACGGCCACGAAGAAGGCGCTGAAGAAAGCGGCCGCGGCCACCGTCGCCCCCAGGGACAGCGTCAGCACCAGCGCGATCGTCTTCTCCGGGCCGCGCGAGCGCAGCAGCGCGCCGATCGCCGTGCCCAGGGCGTTGCCCCCGCCCGCCGCGACCGCCACGACACCCAGGGAGAACGCCGGGCCCAGCCCCCCGATCGGGTGCACGCGCAGCAGGAAGGCCAGGAAGAAGGTGAGGAAGCCGGAGAGCATGCGCATGGCGCTGTTGGCCTGGAGGGCGTGCAGCACCGAGCTGCCGACGGTGCGCAGACCCGGCCGGGACGCCTTGCCGTTCCGCTGCCGCCCCTGCTTCCCGCCGGTCTTCCGCCGTACGGTGCTCCGGTGCCGCTCCAGCGCGGGACGCAGCGCGGAGCGGTGCTCGCCGGAGACCAGCCGCGCCCGCGCCTCGCCCTTCGCCGAGTCCACCTTGTGCGGCAGCGAGAACGACAGCAGCGTGCCCCCGATGAACACGACGAACGCCCCGTACAGCGGCCACGCCGGTCCCAGCTGATGCAGCCCCGCGCCCAGCGGGGCCGCCACACCCGTGGCCAGCAGCCCGCCCAGCGTGACCCTGGAATTGGCCTTCACCAAGGAGATGCGCGGTGGCAGCAGCCGGGGCACCACCGCCGACCGCACCACGCCGTACGCCTTCGACGCCACCAGCACGCCCAGCGCCGCCGGATACAGTTCGAGACCGCCGCTCGCCACCGCGCCGGACATCGTCAGCGCCAGCACCGCCCGCGTGATCATCGCGCCCGCCATCGCCGCCCGGCGGCCGTGCGGCAGCCGGTCCAGCAGCGGCCCGATCACCGGGGCCAGGAGGGTGAACGGCGCCATCGTGACCGCCAGATACAGCGCCACCCGCCCGCGCGCCTGATCCGTGGGCACTGAGAAGAACACCGTCGACGCCAGCGCCACCGTGATCAGCATGTCGCCCGCCGAGTGCACGGCGTGCAGCTCGATCAGCTTGCCCAGCCCCGACTCGCCCGCGCCGTGCGCGTGCGTGGCCCTGCGGACGCCCCGCGCCGCCCCTGTGAACGGGCTGCGCAACACGCGGCCGGCGCCCCGGGCCGTACGGCGGAGCGGACCGCCTTCGGCTGACCGGATGGCTCCCACCACGCCATACTGCCCCAACTGCCACCGGGCGTGGCACTTTCCGCCCATCCGTGGGGCGCGCCCGGCGCCCTCCCCGCCGGCCCGCCGGGGGGCTCGCCGAAGCCCGGGTATCCCCCGGGTGTCCTGGCGGGGTAGCGTGCGTAGCGCGCCACCGGTGGTCGTTCTTGGCCGCGCCCCGAGTCTCCATCCCGCAGAATGGGAGTGACTAGGTGCGCCCGAGGCCGTTCGGGCGCGGACGTCGACGCGGTCCTCCGGTCCGCTCCGTCCGCCGACCCGGCCGTTCGGCTGGCGCACTCGTGAGACGGCGTGGAAGAGAGAATCGATTCTTGTGAGTGCTGCGATGCGAAGCCGTACCCCGGACCGCCTGTGCGCCGAGGCGGTCGAACTCGCCCGTACGGCGGCTGAGGAAGCGGCGCTGCCGGGCATGGTCGGCGACCACGTCGAGGCCGCGGCCGACGGGGACCGCGTCGTCACCCACTACTTCGCCTGCCTGGACCCCGGCTACCGCGGCTGGCGCTGGGCCGTCACCGTCGCCCGCGCCTCCCGCGCCAAGGTCGTCACCCTCGACGAGACCGTCCTGCTGCCCGGCCCCGACGCCCTCCTGGCCCCCGAGTGGGTCCCCTGGAGCGAGCGGCTGCGCCCCGGCGACATGGGCCCCGGCGACCTCCTCCCCACCGAGGCCGACGACCTCCGCCTGGAGCCGGGCTGGACCGGTGAGGACGCCCCGCCGCCGAACTCCGCCCTCGCCGAGGAGATGGACCGCCTCGCCGAGGACGAGGACGCCGACGTCACCGTCGGTTCCCCCGCCGCCCAGGCCGCGCCGCCCGCCCGTGGCTCCATCGCCGCCGTCGCCGAGGAGCTCGGCATGCGGCGCGCCCGCGTCCTCTCCCGCTACGGCCTCCACACCGCGGCCGACCGCTGGGACGACTCCCACGGCTCCAAGACCCCCATGGCCCAGGCCGCCCCCGCGTCCTGCGTCAGCTGCGGCTTCCTCGTGCGCCTCGGCGGCTCCCTCGGGCAGGCGTTCGGCATCTGCGCGAACGAGTTCGGGCCGGCGGACGGGCACGTCGTGTCGCTGGCCTACGGGTGCGGTGGGCACTCCGAGGCGGCGGTCATGCCGAAGGCTCCGCGGCCGTCCGCTCCCGTGATCGACGAGACGCTGGTGGACCCGCTCCAGCTGCGGCCTTCCGCAGGTTCCGTCTCGGCCGACGGGCCCGATGAGGAGCTCGGTCACTCGTAAGGTGCGGGTGCCCTGCGGGCGGCTCGCGGTTTCCGGGTGCGGGTCCGTTGGCGGGTGCGGGTTCGCTGCGCTTTGCGGTGCGGTGTCGGGTGCGGGTTGCTCGTGCCTGAGGTGGGTGGCCTCAAGCGCCGGCCGGGCTGGTTTGTGGTGCCGGGGGTGTGGCCTCCGGGCTGAGGACCTGGAACGCGGTGCGTGGCGCTGTGGTGCGTATTGCGTGCCTGACTGCGCACCGCGTTCCAGAACCTCACCCTCCGGCCCCACCCCCTCCGCCGGAGGGCGAGTGCGGGTATCGATGCCATCCGTACGTGCAGGCGGGTGAAAACCCGTCGTCGGCGCGGCGGGCGGGCTGGGGTGCGGGGGGCTTAGCAGACACTCTTACTAGTGGGGTAATCGGAGTGGCGGCCAAGGGGAGGGTGATGATGGGCCCTCAACTCGCACCGCGCAACCGCGCCCGACGGACGTTCAGCCATAGCAACCCCAAGGTCAGGGAGTAGACGTGAGCGGCATCCGATCCGCGCCCCGCGAAGCCGATGGAACGGACCCGTTCGGGACCATGCGGCTCCGACGCAACGCGTTGGACGCCTGGATCACCGCACCCGCGCGGTTCCGGGAGGACGCCAACGCCGAGGAGGACCTGGTCCTCGGCGGCTACCGCGACCGCCTCGTCGTCGAACTCGCGCAGAACGCCGCCGACGCCGCCGCACGGGCGGGCGTGCGCGGCAGGCTGCGCCTGACCCTGCACCCGGCCACGGCCGGCGCGCCCGCCGTGCTCGCCGCCGCCAACACCGGCGCCCCGCTCGACAACGCCGGCGTCGCGTCGCTGGCCACGCTGCGGGCCTCCGCCAAGCGCGACGAGTCCCGGGAGGCCGTCGGCCGGTTCGGTGTGGGCTTCTCCGCCGTGCTGGCCGTCAGCGACGAACCCGCCGTCATCGGCCGCTCCGGCGGCGTGCGCTGGTCGCTCGCGGAGGCGCAGGCGCTGGCCGCCGGGGCCGCCGCGGGCAACCGCGACCTCGCCGAGGAGATCCGCCGCCGCGACGGCCACGTGCCGCTGCTCCGGCTCCCGCTGCCCGCCGAGGGCTCCGCGCCCGAGGGCTATGAGACCGTCGTCGTCCTCCCGCTGCGCGACGGCGCCGCCGAGGACCTGACCAGGCGTCTGCTGGCCGGGGTCGACGACGCGTTGCTGCTGGCCCTGCCCGGCCTGGCCGAGGTCGTCGTCGAGCTGCCCGGCGAGCCCGTACGCATCCTGGACCGGCGCGACGAGGGCCCGTACGTCCTCGTCCGCGACACCGCGCGCGGCGCCGCGACCCGCTGGCGCGTCGAGCGCGCGGCCGGGCGGCTGGAGCCGGAACTGCTCGCCGACCGGCCGGTGGAGGAGAAGCTGCGCCCCCACTGGTCGCTGGCCTGGGCCGTGCCGGTGGGGCCGGACGGCGCGCCCGCACGGCCGGAGACCGCGCCCGTGCTGCACGCGCCCACGCCCACCGACGAGCCGATGGGGGTGCCCGCCCTCCTCATCGCGACCTTCCCCCTCGAACCCACCCGCCGGCACACCGCCCCCGGCCCGCTGACGGACTTCCTCGTCGAGCGCGCCGCCGAGGCGTACACCGCGCTGCTGCGCGACTGGCAGCCCGTGTCCACCGGCACCCTCGACCTGGTCCCCTCGCCGCTGGCCAGCAGCGCCGTCGACGCGGAGGTGCGGCGGCTGGTGCTGGAACGGCTGCCGCGCGTGCCCTTCCTGCCGCGCGCCGTGCGGCCCGCCGACGTGCCGGAGGAGGCGCGGGAGGCGTATGCCCAGCCTCTGCGGCCCGTCGACGCCGAGGTCGTCGAGGGCGCCGGGGCGGAGACCGCCGCCGTGCTCGGCGAGCTGTTCCCGAACCTGCTGCCCGCCGGGCTCGAGCGCCGCCCCGAGCTGCGCGCGCTCGGTATCACGCGCGTCCCGCTGGGCGAGGTCGTCGACCGGCTCGCGGGTGTCGACCGCGAGCCCTCGTGGTGGCGCAGGCTCTACGACAGCCTCGCCGGTGTCGACCCCGACCGGCTCAGCGGCCTGCCCGTGCCCCTCGCCGAGGGCGCGCGCACGGCCATCGGCCCCCGGCAGGTCCTGCTGCCGCCGCCGGGCGGCACGGAGCGGCTGTCCAGGCTCGGGCTCAAGGTCGTCCACCCCGACGCCGCCCACCCGCTGCTGGAGAAGCTCGGCGCCACACCCGCCTCGCCCCGCGCGATCCTGACGACCCCTCAGGTACGGGCCGCCGTCGCCGCGTCGCTCGACGCCGACGAGGTCTGGGACGAGGACGCCCTCGACAGCGAGGCCCTCGCCGAGACCGTCCTCGCGCTCGTGCGCGACGCCAACCTCGCCCCCGGCGACGAGCCCTGGCTCGCCGCGCTCGCCCTGCCCGACGAGGACGGCGAGCTCGCCCCCGCCGGTGAACTCGTCCTGCCCGGCAGCCCCTTCGAGAGCGTCATCCGCCCCGGCGAGCTCGCCGGCTGCGACGCCGCGCTGGCCGAGCGCTGGGGCGAGCAGCCCCTGACGGCCGTGGGCGTGATGGCCACCTTCGCGCTCGTGCGCGCCACGGACGTCGTTCTCGACCCGGACGAACTGGAGCCGCGCGACACCGACTTCGCCGAGCCCGACGACGTCGGCCTGCTCGAAGCCGTCGACGTCTGGTGCGAGGACGTCCTGGACGGGCTGCCCGAGACGTCCGTGCCGCCCGTCGCCACCGAGATCGTCGCCGTGCGCGACCTCGACCTCGTCGACGACGACGCCTGGCCGCGGGCGCTCGCCATGCTGGCGCAGCCGCCGCTGCGGGACGCGCTGACCTCGCCCGTGCGCGTGCTGCTGCCGGACGGCACGACGGAGTCCGTGCGGCCCTACACCGCGTGGTGGCTGCGCGGCCACCCCGTGCTGGACGGCCGCAGGCCCGCCGGGCTGCGCGTCGCGGGCGGCGACCCGCTGCTGCGCGGGCTCTACGAGCCGGCGGACGCGGCCGGGCTCGCCGACGACCAGGTGCTGCGCGCGCTGGGCGTACGCACCTCCGTGGCCGCGCTCCTCGACGAGCCGGGCGGCGCCGCGGAGCTGCTCGGGCGGCTCGCCGACGAGGACCGCCCGGTCGACGCGGCCCAACTGCACGCCGTCTACGGCATCCTGGCCGGGCTCGACCCCGATCGGGTCACCCTGCCGGACGAGCTCCGCGCCGTCGTCGACGGCGAGGTCCGCGTCGTGGACGCCGCCGACGCGCTGGTCGCCGACGCGCCCGACGTCCTCCCGCTCGCGGCCGGGCACCCGCTGCTGCCCGTACGGCCCGCGCGGGCGGCGGAGTTGGCGGAGCTGCTCCAGGTGCGGCGGCTGAGCGAGGTCTTCGCCGTGCGCGTCCCCGACGGGGAGGGCGCGCCGCGGAGCGTGCCGGAGGGGCTGCGCGCGCTGCTGCCGGGCGCGCCGGAGACGTACGTCGAGCACGAGGGGCTTGTCGTCGGCGGCGTCGAGCTGGACTGGTGCCTCGGGCAGGACGGCGTGCTGCACGCGACGACGCTGGAGGGGGTGGCGGCGGGCCTCGCGTGGGCGGCCGGCGCCTGGTCCAGGCGCTTCGAGGCGGCGGCGCTGCTGGAGGACCTGTCGCGCACGACCGAGCTGGCGCGGGCCCGCTGGTTCGACTGACGGCCCCCGCCCCGGAACTACCCTGGAAGGGAACCCACCCGGGAGGCCGTCATGACCAGGAAAGTCGCCGACTGCCGCAGGTTCCCCAGCGAGACGAACTGCACGCTGACCATCACCGGCGAAGAGGACGAGGTCCTGGAAGCCGCGACCCAGCACGCGATCTCGGCGCACAAGCACCAGGAGGGCCCTGAGCTGCGCGAGCAGATCAGGGAGTTCCTGGAGGACGAGAAGGCGAAGGCCTGACGCTCGGGCGTCAGGCCCGATCTGCCCGTCGGGGGCGGTGCCGCCGGCCGTCAGGCCGGGAAGCGGCGGCCCACCCAGCGCCAGGCCAGTTCCAGTGCCACGGCCGCCGCCGCGGCGATCGCGACGGCGGCCCACGGCATGGTCGTACCCACCAGTTTCAGTGCGAAGAAGCGCTGCAGCCAGGGGACGGCCAGGACGACGAGGAAGCCGAGGCCCATGGCGATGACGAGGGCGATCCGCCACCACGTGTAGGGACGGGCGATGATCGCGAGGACCCACATCGAGATCAGGAACAGCGTCAGCGTCGCCACGCTCGTCTGGGCGGCGAGGCTGTCCGGCCCGGTGTAATAGGCCCGCGCGACCAGATACGCCGCGAAGGTGGCCGCGCCCGCGAGCAGGCCGGCCGGGACGGCGTACCGCATCACGCGGCGTACGAAGTGCGGCTTGGCGCGCTCCGTGTTGGGGGCCAGCGCCAGGAAGAAGGCCGGTACGCCGATGGTCAGCGTCGACAGCAGGGTCAGGTGGCGCGGCAGGAACGGATACGGCACCCGGGAGCAGACGACGAGGATCGCCAGCAGCACGGAGTAGACGGTCTTGGTCAGGAAGAGGGTCGCGACCCGGGTGATGTTGCCGATGACGCGGCGCCCCTCGGCCACGACCGACGGCAGGGTGGCGAAGCTGTTGTCGAGCAGGACGATCTGCGCGACGGCCCGGGTCGCCTCGGAGCCGGAGCCCATGGAGACCCCGATGTCGGCGTCCTTGAGCGCCAGGACGTCGTTGACGCCGTCGCCGGTCATGGCGACGGTGTGCCCGCGGGACTGGAGGGCGGCGACCATGTCGCGCTTCTGCTGCGGGGTGACGCGGCCGAAGACGCTGCCCTCCTCCAGAGCCTTGGCCATGGGTTCTTTCTCGGCGGGCAGGCGGCGCGCGTCCACCGGCGCCCCGGAACCGGGCAGGCCCAGCTTGGCGGCGACCGCGCCGACGGAGACGGCGTTGTCGCCCGAGATCACCTTGGCGGAGACGTCCTGCTGGGCGAAGTAGCGCAGGGTGTCACCGGCGTCGGGCCGCAGCCGCTGTTCGAGCACGACGAGGGCGGTGGGGCTGACGCCCTCGACGACCCGCGGGTCGTCGAGCTCGCGCTCGGCGCGGGCCAGGAGCAGGACCCGCAGCCCCTGGGCGTTGAGCCGCTCGATCTCGGAGAGGGAGGGGTGACCGTCGGGCAGCAGGACGTCCGGGGCGCCGAGGAGCCAGTTGCTGCTCTCGGTGTCGGGGCCGTTGAGGGCGGCGCCGCTGTATTTACGGGCGGAGGAGAAGGGCAGCGACTCGGTGCAGCGCCAGCCCGAGCCGTCGGGATAGGCGTCGATGATGGCCTTGAGACTGGCGTTGGGCCGGGGGTCGCACTCGCCGAGGGCGCCGAGCACCTGGCGGACGTACGCCTCGTCCGCGCTCTTGAGCAGCACCCGGAGCTCGCTCACGTCCATGCCGCCCTCGGTGAGCGTGCCGGTCTTGTCGAGGCACACGGTGTCGACCCGGGCGAGGCCCTCGATCGCGGGCAGCTCCTGGACCAGGCACTGCTTCCGGCCGAGCCGGATCACGCCGATCGCGAAGGCCACGGAGGTCAGCAGCACCAGGCCCTCGGGGACCATCGGCACGATGCCGGCCACCATCCGCCGGACCGCCTCCCGCCAGTCGTGGCCCTGCACGACGAGCTGGCTGATGACCAGGCCGACGGCGGTCGGGAGCATCATCCACGTCACGTACTTGAGGATCCGGCTGATGCCGGTGCGCAGCTCTGAGTGGACGAGCGTGAAGCGGGACGCCTCCTCGGCGAGCTGGGCGGCGTACGCCTCGCGGCCGACCTTCGTGGCGGTGTACGCGCCGCCTCCGGCGACGACGAAGGAACCCGACATGACCTTGTCCCCGGGCCTCTTCAGCACCGGGTCGGCCTCGCCGGTGAGCAGCGACTCGTCGATCTCCAGCCCGTCGGCCTCCCGGACCTCGCCGTCGACGACGCACTTGTCCCCGGAGCCCAGCTCGATGAGGTCGCCCAGGACGATCTCCCCGGTGGGAATCGCGGAGGGCTCCCCGTCGCGGCGGACGGTCGGCCTGGCCTCGCCGATCACGGCGAGGGAGTCGAGGGTCTTCTTCGCGCGGAGCTCCTGGATGATGCCGATCGCCGTGTTGGCGACGATCACGAACCCGAACAGGCCGTCCTGGATCGGGCCGACGGCCAGGATGATCAGGAAGAGCACGCCGATGATCGCGTTGAAGCGGGTGAAGACGTTCGCCCGGACGATCTCCGCGGTCGACCGCGAGGAACGCACGGGTACGTCATTGACCTCACCTCTCGCCACGCGCTCGGCGACTTCGGTGCGGGTGAGGCCGGTGTGCGGTGCCGGGGGGTGGGCCGGATCGCTCATGAGTCCGACGGTAAGGGGGATCGGGCTTGTGTACCTGCCGGAGGGGCCGTTTGTTGTCTGCGGGTTGTTCTTTGCCTGGGGTGGGGTGGCCTCAATCGCCGGCCGGGCTGGGTTTGTGGTTGGGCCGGGGGTGTGGCCTCCGGGCTGAGGACCTGGAACGCGGTGCGTGGCGCTGTCTTACGTGTTGGGTGCTGTGACGACGCACCGCGTTCCAGAACCTCACCCTCCGGCCCCACCCCCTCCGCCGGTGGGTACGTTCACGGCCGGTGGGTGCGTAGACCCCTTCGGGGCGGGCCTTTCTCGTCAGCCGGGTGCACCTTCATTCCAGCTGGGCGCGCCTTTCTTCTCGGCCGGTGCGCCGTTCTTCCAGCGGGGCGCGCCTCTCTTTTCCGCCGGGCGCGCCGTCTTTACTTTTCAGCCCGTTGGGGGCACCTCCCAGCGATAGCTGGGGGAGTTTGAGGACGCGGCCGTAGGCCGCTCCCGCCGTAGGCGGCAATGGACCCGCAGTTCGGGGTCTGGGGCAGCGCCCCAGTTTCGGGAAGGGGCGGGGCTGGGGAACAAAGCGCCGCAGGCGCCAACCGGCCCGCAGGCAAGGGGCTGGTGCGGAGCCCCCCCGCGCGGCGGAGCCGCAGATCAGGTGCAGCCGGGAAGGGGTGGGGTGGGGGAGAAGCTCGCCGCACGACAAGCCCAGGGCGCAGCCCGAAAGAGGGCGAGGCAGGGGTCCGGGGCGGAGCCCCGGTCAGGGGGAGGACGGTGCCGGGTTCCCCCGCCTGGCCACCGCCGCCGCATGGCGGCGAATCGCCGCATCCCGCTTCCGGACGTACCAGATACCGATGAGCCCCAGCCCCCCACCGGCCGCACACGTCCAGACCCACCACAGATGCCCATGGTCCTGGAACCACCCGTAGAAGGGCAGCTGCACGAGGAAGAGGACGAACCACAGGATCGTGCCGCCGGTGATCGTAGCGACGACGGGGCCCTCGAGGGGCTCCGGTGCCTCGTGTCTGGGTGTCCACTTCGTCATGGCGCAAAGCCTAGTCCGTGCGGCCCGGCGCGCCGGGAGGGAGGCCCTTGGCCCATAGCGGTCTACGCGCGGAGATAGCAATTCCGCGTTTGTTTATTCATACTGAATCGAACCGGATCTGATGAGGCTCTTTCGTTCGATCGTCCAATCAAGATCCTTTTCGTTCCCCCGCTGTCTCCCGCCTCCCCCCAGGCCCGTACCGACTGAGGTCTCGTATGCCCTCCTCGGCCACCTCCCCGGTCGACGCCCAGCAGCCGCCGCCCCCCGCCTCCGGGGGCTCCGTCCTCGACCGGTATTTCCGGATCACCGAGCGGGGTTCGTCCGTCTCCGGTGAGCTGCGCGGTGGCCTGGCCACCTTCTTCGCGATGGCGTACATCATCGTGCTGAACCCGATCATCCTCGGGGCCGGTCACGACAAGTTCGGTCACCAGCTCGACAACGGTCAGCTGGTCACGGCCACCGCGCTGATGGCCGGGCTCTCCACCGTGCTCATGGGCGTGATCGGCAATGTGCCGATCGCCTGCGCCGCCGGGCTCGGCATCAACGCCGTCGTCTCGCTCCAGCTCGCGCCCAAGATGAGCTGGCCCGACGCGATGGGCATGGTCGTGCTGGCCGGTCTGGTGCTGATGGTGCTGGTCGCCTCGGGTCTGCGGCAGCGCGTGATGGACGCCATCCCCGGCGGTCTGCGGCGCGCGATCGCGATCGGCATCGGCATGTTCATCTCGCTGATCGGCCTGGTCGACTCCGGCTTCGTCACCCGCAACCCGGACGGCGCGCACACCACCGTGCCGATGGGTCTCGGGCAGGGCGGGCAGCTGCACGGCTGGCCGGTGCTGGTCTTCGCGGTCGGCCTCGCGCTGACGTTCATCCTCGTCGTGCGTAAGACGCGGGGCGCGATCCTCATCGGGATCGTCGTGATGACCTTCGTCGCGATCATCATCAACTCGCTGGCCACGATCCCCGACGCCAACTGGGGCCTGAGCGTCCCGCAGGTGCCGGACAGCGTCGTCGGCACCCCCGACTTCGGTCTCGTCGGCCACGTCAGCCTCTTCGGCGGCTTCCACGAGGTGGGCTGGCTGACCGGCTGCCTGTTCGTCTTCACCGTGCTGCTGTCCGGCTTCTTCGACGCGATGGGCACGATCATCGGCGTCGGCGAGGAGGCCGGGCTGACCGACGAGCGGGGCCAGCTGCCCAACATGGGCAAGATCCTGATGGTCGACGGCGTCGCCGTCGCCGCGGGCGGCCTCGGCTCGGCCTCCGCCAACACCTGTTTCGTGGAGTCCACGGCCGGCGTCGGCGAGGGTGCCCGTACGGGCCTCGCGAACCTGATGACCGGCGGGCTCTTCCTGCTGGCCCTCGTCTTCACCCCGCTCGCCAAGATCGTCCCCTCGCAGGCGGCCACGCCCGCGCTGCTGGTCGTCGGCTTCCTGATCATGGCGGCCAACGTCAAGGAGATCGACTGGAGCGACTTCACGATCGCGATCCCCGCGTTCCTGACGATCATCTCGATGCCGTTCACGTACTCGATCACCAACGGCATCGGCATCGGCGTCCTCGCCTTCATCCTGCTGCGGATCGCGGACAAGCGGACGCGGGAGATCCCCTGGCTGCTCAACGTGGTCGGGCTCTGCTTCCTCGTCTACTTCCTGCTCAACCCGATCGAGCAGATGCTGGGTGTGAAGTAGGGGCGGATTCCGCGTGAGGAGCGGCCGGGTGCGACGCGCACCCGGCCGCTTCGTGCGTACGGGCGGGGTGGCGGCGACGCGTGCGGCCGGAGCGCGACGGGGCGCGCGGATCCCGCCCCACGGCCCCCTGCCGCCGGACGCCCCCGTCCCGCCCCGAGTGCCCCTGCCGCCCCGCTTTATTTAGCGCGGGTAATGAGTTAACCTAAACAACATGTCGGACCCAGGCACCCAGGACAACGCCAGCCAAGACGACACCGCCGCAGTGGACTCCCTGCGCTCCGGTGTCATGCGTCTGTCGCGTCGGCTCAAGCACCAGAGGGTCGACGAGTCGCTCAGCCCCACGGAGATGTCGGTGCTGGGCACCCTCGCCCGCTGCGGTCACGCGACCCCCGGCGAGCTCGCCCGCAAGGAGCACGTGCAGCCCCCGTCGATGACCCGCATCGTCGCCCTGCTCGAGGCCAAGGGCCTGGTCCGGCTGGAGCCGCACCCGGAGGACCGCCGCCAGAAGGTGGTCACCCAGACCGAGCGGGCCGAGGCCATGCTCGAGGAGAGCCGGCGCAAGCGCAACGTCTGGCTCAGTGAACTGGTCGGACGGCTCGACGAGGACGAGTGGGCGACGCTGCGCGCCGCCGCGCCCGTGCTGGAGAAGCTCGCGCATCTGTAACACCCACACAAGTGAGGAGGCGAACCCACTTTGAGTACGGGACCCGGAGCAGACTCCGCACCCGCACCGAACACCCCCGACGACACCCCGACGAGCAGCAGCACCACCGCCCTGACCAAGCCCAAGGGCGGCACCTTCAGCTCGCTGAGGATCCGTAACTACCGGCTCTTCGCCACCGGCCAGGTGGTCTCCAACACCGGCACCTGGATGCAGCGCATCGCCCAGGACTGGCTGGTCCTCAGCCTCACCGGCTCCTCCACGGCCGTCGGCATCACCACCGCGCTGCAGTTCCTGCCCATGCTGCTCCTCGGGCTCTACGGCGGCGTCATCGCCGACCGGTGCCCCAAGCGGCGGCTGCTCCTCATCACCCAGACCGCGATGGGCGTCACGGGCCTCGCGCTCGCCGCCCTCACCCTCACCGGGCACGTGCAGGTCTGGCACGTCTACCTCACCGCGCTCGCGCTCGGCCTCGTCACCGTCCTCGACAACCCCGCCCGGCAGGCGTTCGTCGTCGAGATGGTCGGCCCGGACGACCTGCGCAACGCCGTCAGCCTCAACTCCGCGAACTTCCAGTCCGCCCGCCTCGTCGGCCCCGCCGTCGCCGGTGTGCTGATCACGGCCGTGGGCAGCGGCTGGGCCTTCCTGCTCAACGGCCTGTCCTTCATCGCCCCGGTCGCCGGGCTGCTGCTGATGCGCACCGCCGAGCTCCACAAGGTCGACCGCGCCCCCCGCGGCAAGGGCCAGCTCCGCGAGGGACTGCGCTACGTCGCCGGGCGCCCGGACCTCATCTGGCCCATCGTCCTCGTCGGCTTCATCGGCACCTTCGGCTTCAACTTCCCGATCTGGCTGACTGCGTACGTCGACGACGTCTTCCACGCCGGCGCAGGCACCTACGGCCTGCTCAACACCCTGATGGCGGCCGGCTCGCTGGTCGGCGCCCTGCTCGCCGCCCGGCGCGGCACCTCACGGCTGCGCGTGCTCGTCGGCGCCGCGCTGCTCTTCGGCCTGCTGGAGATCACGGCCGCGCTCGCGCCCGAGTTCTGGGTCTTCGCGCTGCTGCTGGTCCCGATCGGGATGTTCGGCCTGACGATCAACGTCACCGCCAACTCGAGCATCCAGCTCGGCACGGACCCCGCCATGCGGGGCCGCGTCATGAGCCTCTTCATGATGGTCTTCATGGGCGGCACGCCGCTGGGCGCGCCCCTGGTC
Organism: Streptomyces sp. NPDC051173; assembly: GCF_040689515.1. Lineage (NCBI taxonomy): Bacteria > Bacillati > Actinomycetota > Actinomycetes > Kitasatosporales > Streptomycetaceae > Streptomyces > Streptomyces sp. NPDC051173. The sequence continues at coordinate 1,123 of NZ_JBFBBD010000107.1, read as the reverse complement.
GGCTGGGCCACCGACGCGTACGGCGCCCGGGTCGGCTTCTGCGCCGGCGGCGCGGTCTCCGTGCTGGCCGCTCTCGGCGTCGGCGTGGTCCTCGCCCGGGTCGGCGGGCTCCGCCTGAAGATCGGTCTGCGCCGCGGCCGTCCGCACGTGGCGTTCGTCCCCAAGGAAGCGGCGCCCGTCCTGACGGCCGCCGCCTGAGCCCCGCCGTCCCGCCGTCCACGGCGCCCTCACAACCGGACGGGCTTCTCCCGAGCCCGTCCGGTGACCGGGGGAGGGACACTGACCCCATGCGACTTTTCGCCGCCGTGAACCCGCCGCCGGAGGTCGTCGCGGAACTCGCGGCCGCCGTCGCCCCACTGCACTCGCTGCCCGGCGCGGAGCACCTCCGGTGGACCGAGCCGGGCAGCTGGCACTTCACCCTCGCCTTCCTCGGCGAGGTCGACGCGGCGCTGCTGCCCGAGCTCACCGAGCGGCTCGGCCGCGCCGCGCGCCGGCATCCGCCGCACGAGCTGCGGTTCGCCGGGGGCGGACGGTTCGGCGACCGCGTCCTGTGGGTCGGCGCCGACGGCGAGCGCACCGTCCTCCGCGACCTCGCCCGCTCCACCGCCGCCGGGGCGCGGCGCGCCGGGGTCGCCGTCGACAGCACCCACGACTTCCACGCCCACCTCACCCTCGCCCGCGCCTCGGGCCCGGTCCGCCTGCGCCCGTACGCGGAGGCCCTCGCGGACTTCGCCGGTACGCCGTGGACGGTCGACCGCCTCGAACTCGTCCGCAGCCGCCTGCCGGCCTCCGGTGCGCCCGGGGAACGGCCGCGCTACGAGACGGTGGCCGTGTGGGAACTGGGCCGTCCCGGAGTGGTCCGGGACGGCGGTTAGGCTCATGGGGTGGACCCGAAGACCAGAAACCGGATCATGAGCGGTGCGCTCGTTGTGATGCTTGTTGTTGTGGCTGTGGTGGCTGCGGTGCGGTGATCTTCTGTCTGCGGGTTGTTTGTGCCGGGGGTGGGGTGGCCTCAAGCGCCGGCCGGGGGTCCTGATAGAACGCCGCCGACTCCTGGTCGTAGGGCTCCAGCAGGCGCTCCAGGGCGCCGAGGGCACGGGCGTGCACGGTGTGGCCGTGCGCG
>NZ_JBFBBD010000106.1:0-22871 GCF_040689515.1 Streptomyces sp. NPDC051173 | reverse complement strand
GGGAGTTTGAGGACAGCGCGCGAAGCGTGCTTCGGGGGTCTGGGGGCTTGCCCCCTCACGCGGCGGAGCCGCAGATCGGACACAGCCGGGAAGGGCGGGTGGGGGAAAAAGCCCGCCGCAGGCGCAACGCACCCGCAGCCGAGGGGCCGGTAACCCCCGCGGCAGCGGACCGGTGCCCCCTACCCGTTCAAGATGACGCTTCGCGTCAAGCCCCGTGGTTCGTCCGGGTTCAGGCCCTTCGACTCCGCCACCGCGACAGCGAGCCGCTGCGCGCGGATCAGGTCCGCCATCGGGTCGAGGCGGGCCTCCGCCGTCATGAGCGTGCCCCCGGCCCGCTCGACGTCCGCCGGGAGCCCCGCGGGGACCGTGCCGAGGATCCACGCCACCCGGCCGGGAGCCGTGATCGAGATCGGGCCGTGGCGGTATTCCATCGTGGGGTAGGACTCGGTCCAGGCACCCGCCGCCTCGCGCATCTTCAGGGCGGCCTCCTGCGCGAGCCCGTACGCCCAGCCCGTGCCCAGGAACGTCCACTGCCCGGCCGAGAGCACGGACGCCGGCAGCGGTTCGGTGATCGCGGACTCCGCTTCCGTCGCCGCCCGCGCCACCGTACGGACGTCCGCGGGGAGCGGGCCGTGCGTCTCCAGGCCCGCGCGGAGGTACGCGAGGGCCGTGGTCGCGAAGCGGGTCTGGACGACGGACTCCTCGTCGGCCCAGTCGAGCGGGGCGACGGATCCGGCCACGTCCGTCACCGGCGTCCCGGGGTCTGCGGTCAGCGCGAGCGTGCGCGTGCGGCCGCGCAGGGCCGACAGCAGGTCGAGGACCTCCGTCGTGGTCCCGGACCGGGTGATGGCCACGACCCGGTCGTACGCGCGGCCCCGGGGGAACTCCGAGGAGGCGAAGGCGTCCGTCTCGCCCTGTCCGGCGGCCTCGCGCAGCGCCGCGTACGCCTGCGCCATGAACCAGGACGTGCCGCACCCGGTCACCGCGACCCGCTCGCCGGGCCGGGGCAGCTCCGTGGCGCCGGCCGCCGCCGCGGCGGCGCGCCGCCAGCAGCCGGGCTGGGTGACGATCTCCGCCGCCGTACGGGAAGCGGAACGTGAAGAGGAAGGCTGCTGCATGCGCTGAGGCTCCTTGTGAGAGGTGCGGTGGGCGTCGGGAACGTGGATAGCAGCCCCGCTGCGAGGGAGGGAAGAGCGGAAGGGCGATACCGAAGCGCAACCGGAGTCGGCTGGACCGTAAGGTGGCGCGCGGGGGAGACTCACGGTCTCCAGCGAGGAAAACGAACCACGAAGGTGGGAAGCAGTAGTGCAGCGGCGGCGGTTCCTTGGTATGACGGCGGCGGGTGCCGCCACTGCGGCGTTGGCTCCCGCACTGACGGCTTGCGGGAGTGACGGTCCCGGTTCGGGCACCAAGAAGCTGAAGCTGATCGCCGCGGACTACGGCGACAATCCGTCGAACAGCTCGAAGAAGTACTGGGACGCCCTCGTCCGCGACTTCGAGGACCAGCACGGCAAGATCAAGGTCGACGTCGAGGTCTACAGCTGGACCGAGGTCGACAAGAAGGTCGCCGACCTGGTCGCCGCGGGCAAGGCTCCCGACCTCGCGCAGATCGGCGCGTACGCGGACTTCGCCGCGGCAGGCAAGCTCTACAGCGCCGACCAGCTGCTCACGGTCCCCACCCAGGCGGAGTTCATCGCGTCGATCGAGAAGGCGGGTGAGGTGCACCGCGTGCAGTACGGCATGCCGTTCGTCTCCAGCACCCGTCTGCTCTTCTGCAACAAGGAGCACTTCGACAAGGCCGGCATCACCAAGGCCCCCGAGACCTGGGACGAGCTCCAGGCCGCGGCGAAGAAGCTCCAGGCGAACGGCGTGAAGATACCCTTCGGCCTGCCCCTCGGCCCGGAGGAGGCCCCGGCCGAGACGATGATGTGGTTCCTCGCCGCCGACGGTGGCTACACCGACGCCAACGGCCTCTACACCATCGCCCACGCGGAGAACGTCAAGGCGCTGGAGTGGCTGCGCGACGAGCTCGTCGCCAAGAAGCTCACCGGCCCCCTCGACCCCGCCCGCACCAACCGGCAGGAAGTCTTCGACGCCTTCTGCAAGGGCGACGTCGGGATGCTCAACGGCCACCCCACGCTGATGCAGCAGGCCGACGCGAAGGGGATCAAGTACATCACCGCGCCGCTGCCCGGCATCAAGGGCAAGTCCAAGTCGACCATGGGCGTCGCCGACTGGATGATGGCGTTCAAGCAGAACGGCAACCGCGACGCGATCGGCACCTTCCTCGACTTCGTCTACAGCACCAAGAACGTGCTGGACTTCACCGGGCAGTACGACCTGCTGCCGGTGACCTCGTCCGCCTCCGCGAAGATGGCCGCGGACCCGGCCCGCAAGAAGCTGAAGCCGTTCCTGGAGCAGCTGGAGAGCGCCGAGTTCTACCCCGCCGACAAGACCTCCTGGGCGGCGGTCAGCAAGGCGATCAAGGAGAAGATCGGCTCCACGGTGAAGAACGGCGGCGACGCGACCAGCGTGCTCAGCGAGATCGAACGCGAGGCGAACTCCCTGGAGACGGCGAGCGCGGGGCGCTAGGTGACGGCCGACGACGGTTCCGTGAGCTCCGGGCCGGACGGCCGGGAGCCGGGCCTTTCCGCCCGGGACCGGGACGTGCTGGCGCTGGAGCGGCGGACGTGGCCGGGCCCGGGCGCGAAGGAACGCGCGATCCGCGAGGACCTCGGCCTCACCCCGACCCGCTACTACCAGCTGCTCAACGCGCTGCTGGACGACCCCGCCGCGCTCGCGCACGACCCGGTGACGGTCAACCGCCTCCGGCGGCTGCGCGAGGCCCGGCGGGAACGGCGCTAGCCGAACCGGTCCAGTCGCACGTTCGAGCCCCTTCGGCACTCAAGGACAGTAGGGTCGTCCCATGGGCAGTCATCCGCTCCCCGAACCCCGCAGCCGCGCCGGGCGCCACGGCCTCGCCGAGCTGCTCGCCGCGCCGGACAAGAGCGTCGTCGCGCTGGACTTCGACGGCACGCTCGCCCCGATCGTCCCGGACCCCGAGCAGGCCCGCGCCCACCCCGGCGCCGTGCCCGCGCTCGCGCGCCTCGCGCCCGGACTGCGCTCCGTCGCCGTGATCACCGGACGCCCCGCAGGCGTGGCCGTGCGCTACGGCGGGTTCGCGGGGGTCCCAGGGCTGGAACACCTCGTCGTCCTCGGGCACTACGGCGCCGAGCGCTGGGACGCCGTCACCGGCACCGTCAAGGCCCCCGCACCGCACCCGGGCGTCGCGGCCGTGCAGGCGGCACTGCCCGGGGAGCTCGACCGGTCCGGCGCCTGGCGGGGCACCTGGGTCGAGGACAAGGGCCGCGCCATCGCCGTGCACACCCGGCGCGCCACCGACCCCCAGGCCGCGTACGACGCCCTGCGCGGCCCGCTGGGAGCGCTCGCCGAGCGGCACGGCCTGATCGTCGAACCGGGCCGGTTCGTCCTGGAACTGCGCCCGCCCGGCATCGACAAGGGCGTGGCCCTCGCCGAGTACGTGCGCGAGACGGGCGCCCGCTCCGTCCTCTACGCCGGTGACGACCTCGGTGACCTCGCCGCCTTCGCCGCCGTGGAGGAGCTGCGCGCAGAAGGGCTGGCCGGCCTCCTCGTGTGCAGCGGCAGCACGGAGGTCACCGAACTCGCCGAACGGGCCGACATCGTGGTCGACGGCCCGAGCGGCGTCGTGGAACTGCTGACGGCCCTCGCGGACCGCCTCACCACCGGCTGAACCTCACTCGTCGTCGGGGTCCTTGACGGCGGTCGGGTCCCCCTTGGCCGCCTTCTCCGGCAGCCCGAGGGTCTTCAGCGCCGTCGTCCAGTCGTGGGCGATGGCCTGCTGCGCCTTGACGAGGTCCGTCTTGCCCGAGCAGATCGCGTTCTTGAGCTTGGTCTCGACCACGTCCTTGGGGTTGTTGGGACCCGCGCCCGCCTTGTGGCCGGGGGAGGGCGGCTCGACCCACAGATTGCGCGGGTCGTTGGGGTCGCCGCCGAGCTGGAGGCTGATCAAGTGGTCGTACTCGTAGTCCTTCAGCGAGCCCTTGTAGCCGTACGAGGCCGCGTTGGCGGTCTTCTCGCGCCCGGTGATGCCGACCGGCGGCCGGATGTCCTTGGTGTAGCCGCTGCGGCAGATCGTCGTCTTCAGCGTCGCCTGCGTGACCTTCGGATTCGTCGCCCCGGGCGTGCAGTTGGGGTCGGGCAGCGGGTCCTTGGACGCGGTGTACTGGTAGTGACAGCTGCCCGCTGCGGGCTGCTTCTGCACGGTGTACGAGGACTGGGGCCCCGGGCCTGCGGGTATGGCGCCGCCGCCCCCTCCCGGGCCGGAGGCCGAAGTGGAGGGGGACGCGCCTGACTTGGTGTCCTTGGCGTTCTTGGTGTCGGAGCTCTTGCTCCCGGAGTCGGAGGAACAGCCCGTGGTCAGGGCGGCGGTCAGGAGGGCGACGGCCGCGAGGGCGGCGGCGGCTCGGGGTGGGGCGATCGACATGGCCTCATGGTTACCCGGGGGCGAGGCGGTACAGGCGGCGGGCCCATGCACTTTGCCGAAGGCTGCCGCGTTGTTTGCCTTTGCGCTTGCCGCGGGGTGCGGTTCGCTTGTCGGCTGCGGGTCGGTTGCGCCTGCGGCGGGCTTGTTCCCCTACCCCGCCCCTTCCCGAAACTGGGGCTGCGCCCCAGACCCCAGCAACACGCTTCGCGCGTTGTCCTCAAACTCCCCCAGCTACCGCTGGGAGGTGCCCCCAACGGGCTGATTGTGCTGGTTACGGTCCGCACCATCCAGCCCGTCCGGCGTTTGAGGACAGGGGGTCCGGGGTCTCCCCGGTTTCGGGAAGGGGCGGGGCTGGGGAAGAAGCCCGCCGCAGGCGGCTAGAGGGCGGCCAGTTGGTCCAGGAACCAGCGCGCCGGAGGGAGCGCCACCGCCGCAGCGGACAACCGCTTCGTGCGGGACGCCCGTTCCGTCGGGTCCATCAGGAGAGCCGCGTGCAGGGCCGACGCCGTCGCCTCCACGTCGTACGGGTTGACCACGAGCGCGTCGTCGCCCAGCTCCGCCACCGCACCCGCCTCCCGGGAGAGGACGAGGGCGCAGCCGTGGTCGGAGACGACGGGGACCTCCTTGGCGACCAGGTTCATGCCGTCGCGGATGGGGTTGACGAGCGCGACGTCCGCCAGGCGGTAGGCGGCCAGCGAGCGGGCGAAGTCGTCCTTGACGTGCAAGGAGACCGGTTCCCAATCCACCGTGCCGAACGTGGAGTTGATCTCCCGGGCGACCCGCTCGACCTCCGCCGTGTAGGCGCGGTAGACCTTCAGGTCCTGCCGCGAGGGGTACGCGAAGGCGATGTGCACCACTTTGCCCCGCCACTCGGGGCGGTCCTCCAGCAGCCGGCGGTAGGCGTGCAGGCCGCGCACGATGTTCTTGGACAGCTCGGTGCGGTCGACGCGCACGATCGCCTTGCGGTCCGGGCCGAGCAGCTCGCGGAGCGCGGCCATCCGCTCCTCGACGTCCGCGCGGTGCGCGCGTTCCCGCAGGAAGTCCGCGTCGGCGCCGAGGCCGTGCACGCCGATCCGGGTCGTCCGCCCCTCGAAGAGCACCGCCGTCCCGCCCGTACCGCGGACGACCTCCGCCCCCAGGACCTTCTCGCAGCAGTCGGCGAACGCGTCCGCCCAGCGCTCGGTCAGGAAGGCCGCGCGGTCACCGCCCAGGATGCCGCGCAGCACCCGCTCGGCGACGTCGTCCGGCAACAGCCGGTAGTAGTCCGGCGGGGCCCAGGGGGTGTGCGAGAAGTGGCCGATCCGCAGGTCCGGGCGGCGCTCCCGGAGCAGGCCCGGCACCAGCGACAGGTGGTAGTCCTGCACGAGCACGGCGGCGCCCTGCGCGGCCTCCTCGGCGAGGGCGTCCGCGAAGGCCGCGTTGTACGCCTCGTACGCCGCCCACTGCCGCCGGAAGTCCGCGTCGAAGACGGGGGCCAGGGGCGTCTCGTAGAGCATGTGGTGGACGAACCACAGCACGGAGTTGGCGATGCCGTTGTAGGCGGCGGCGAAGGTGTCCGGGTCGACGTCCAGCATGCGCACCCGGTGGCCGCCGGTGTCCTCGGTGTCGAGCCTGCGGCCCGCGCGCCGCGCCGCCTCGCGGTCGCCCTCGCCCATGGCCGCGCACACCCACACGGCGCCGGCGTCGCGGTCTATGGCGCTGAGCCCCGAGACGAGACCGCCACCGCCCCGGCCGGCGGTCAGCTCGCCGTCGACCAGCTTGTACGAGACCGGGCCGCGGTTGGAGGCGACGACGATCTGTGCGGCGTGCATGTGCGGTTGCATGTGCTCAACGACCATGTGGCCAGCCTTGCCTGACTGCCGGCCGTTCAAACGTTTGTCGGGGCCGGGCCGGGCCGGGCCGCGGGTGCGGGTCGGCTGCGCCTGCGGCGGGCTTGTTCCCCAGCCCCGCCCCTTCCCGGAACCGGGGCGCGTGCCCCAGGCCCCCGAGCGCGGGTCCGTTGCCGCCTGCGGCGGGAGCGGCCTGCGGCCGCGTCCTCAATCGCCGGACGGGCTGGATTACGCACCCACATCAGCCAAATTCAGCCCGTCCGGCGTTTGAGGACACCCGGCGAAGCCGGGTTGGGGTCCGGGGTCTCCCCGGTTTCGGGAAGGGGCGGGGCTGGGGAACAAGCCCGCCGTAGGCGGCAATGGAGCCGCACCCGGCAACGGAGCCGCACCCCACCCCCGCTAAGCCGCCCGCCGCTCCACGTACTCCGGGATCTCCCGCATCGGTGGTCGTTCCTCCGTGTCCACCGCGTACGTCCGAGGGATGAATCCCTCGGACGTACGCTCGAACTGGGTCAAGGACGGCCGGACCAGATGGCCGCGGGCCAGGCGCAGCTGGGCCGTGCGGTAGATGGCGGCGGCCATCCGGCCGAGCGCGCGGCCGTCCTGGTGGCGGTGGACGCGGACGCCCACGTCGACCTGGGCCAGGGCGTCCAGGCCGACCGTGTGGAGCGCGTCCACAAGGAGGCCCAGTTCCACGCCGTAGCCCACGGGGAACGGCAGGCGTTCCAGGAGCGAGCGGCGGGCCGCGTACTCGCCGCCCAGGGGCTGGACGAAGCCGGCCAGCTGCGGCCAGTGCAGATTGAGCAGCGGGCGGGCCACCAGCTCGGTCACCCGGCCGCCCTGCCCGGCCACCTCGCCGAGCGGGCGGTCGTACATCGCCTTCACGAACTGCACGCCGGGGTCGGTCAGCAGGGGGCCGACGATGCCGGAGACGAAGTCCGCGGAGAAGTCGCGCAGATCGGCGTCGACGAAGCAGACGACGTCGCCGCGCGTCACCAGCAGCGACCGCCACAGCACCTCGCCCTTGCCGGGCAGGGCGGGCAGCCGCGGCAGCACCGCGTCGCGGTGGACCACGCGCGCGCCGGCCGCGGCGGCGGCCTCGGCCGTGCGGTCGGTGGAGCCGGAGTCGAGCACCACCAGCTCGTCCACCAGCGGCACCGCGTCCGTCATCAGCTCGCGCCGGATCGTGGCGACGATGTCGCCGACGGTCGCCTCCTCGTTCAGCGCGGGCAGCACCACGCTGACCGTGGTGCCCTTCTCCCTTTTGGCCGCGAGCAGCTGGTCGAGCGGACGGTCTCCGACGGACCAGGACCGCCGGCCCAGCCAGCGCTCCACCTCTTCCAGCACGTGAACGACTCCTCTTGTCCGGTGGTTGTCCGGTGGTTGTCCTGTGACGCATCTCGCGGTACGGACGACTGTCTCGGGTGCCCGTGCCTTCGGTTACAGTCTGAACAACGCGGAACGCCGTCGTATGTCGGGGTCGCCGCGTACACAAACGCCTGGGCCGAGCCCAGTGCCATACCGCTCATCCAGAGGGGCAGAGGGACACGGCCCGTTGAAGCCCCGGCAACCCTCCCGCCGGTCTTGCTCACAGCAGCGAGGCTCCCGGTGGGGAAGGTGCCAATTCCGTCTCGTGGCGAGGTTCGCCGCGAGGAAGATGAGGAGAAAGGGCCTCGCCTCCATGGCTGTGCAGTCTGTCGAAAGCTCAACCACTTCTGTCGCGCTCGGTCCCGCCGTCGCCCTCTCGTGCCGGGAGTGCGGGGAGCGGTTCGACCTCGGTCCCATCTTCGCCTGCGCCGCCTGTTTCGGCCCGCTCGAAGTCGCGTACGACCTCCCCACCGGCGATCCCGAGGCCCTGCGCCGCCGTATCGAGGCCGGGCCGGACAACATCTGGCGCTACGCCCCACTGCTGCCCGTACCCGCGGACGTCGCGGACAAGCCCGGCCTCAACCCCGGCTTCACCAAGCTCGTCAAGGCCGACAACCTCGCCCGCGAGCTGGGCGTCACCGGCGGGCTGTACGTCAAGGACGACTCCGGCAACCCCACGCACTCCTTCAAGGACCGCGTCGTCGCCATCGCGGTCGAGGCGGCGCGCGCCTTCGGCTTCACCACGCTCTCCTGCTCCTCGACCGGCAACCTCGCCGGCGCCGTCGGTGCCGCCGCGGCCCGCGCGGGCTTCAGGTCCTGCGTCTTCATCCCGCACGACCTGGAGGCGGGCAAGGTCGTCATGGCCGCGGTCTACGGCGGCGACCTGGTGGGCATCGAGGGCACGTACGACGACGTGAACCGCTTCTGCTCCGAGCTGATCGGGGACCCGCTCGGCGAGGGCTGGGGCTTCGTCAACGTCAACCTCCGCCCGTACTACGGCGAGGGCTCCAAGACCCTCGCCTACGAGATCTGCGAGCAGCTGGGCTGGCGCCTGCCGGACCAGATCGTGATCCCCATCGCCTCCGGCTCCCAGCTCACGAAGATCGACAAGGGGCTGAAGGAGCTGATCGCGCTGGGCCTGGTCGAGGACCGGCCGTACAAGATCTTCGGTGCGCAGGCGGAGGGGTGCTCGCCGGTCTCCCGCGCGTTCAAGGACGGCCACGACGTGGTGCGGCCGGTGAAGCCGCACACGATCGCGAAGTCCCTCGCGATCGGCAACCCCGCGGACGGGCCGTACGTGCTCGACATCGCCCGGCGGACGGGCGGCGCCGTGGAGGACGTGGACGACGCGGAGATCGTCGACGCGATCCGGCTGCTGGCCCGGACGGAGGGGATCTTCGCGGAGACCGCGGGCGGGGTGACGGTGGGCGTCACCCGCAAGCTCATCGAACGCGGGGTGCTCGACCCCGCGCTGACGACGGTCGTGCTCAACACCGGGGACGGGCTCAAGACGCTGGACGCCGTGGCGGCCGGGCCGTCCGCGACCATCCGGCCGTCCCTGGAGGCGTTCCGCGCCGCCGGGCTCGCCACCGGCTGACGTCCCACCCGTCCCCACCCGACCATTCACCGGAAGACCGGAAAGGCAGGACCCCCATGAGCATCTCCGTTCGCATCCCCACCATCCTCCGCACCTATACCGGTGGTGTCGCCGAAGTCTCCGCCGAGGGGGCGACGCTCGCCGAGGTGATCGGCGATCTGGAGCGGAACCACCCCGGCATCGCCGGCCGCGTCCTCGACGACGCGGGCAAGCTGCGCCGGTTCGTGAACGTGTATGTCAATGACGACGACGTGCGGTTCGAGCAGGGGCTTTCGACGCCCACGCCCGACGGCGCCGGGGTGTCGATCATCCCCGCCGTCGCCGGAGGCTGAGCTTTGCGCAAGCTTCTTGTGAAAGACCCCCGGAATCGCCCCGACCGTGAAGCGGACGGGGCGATTCCGTCTGTTGAGCGCGATACAGTTGGGGCGATCCCCCTCCGGCGTCAGTGCCGAACGCATATGAGAACCCGTCAAGTTGTGCGCGAACTGTGCGTGCGAATTGTCGGGTTGCTTGCACTATGCCCGGCCCGACTTGCCCTGGATCCACCGCAGTTCGCCGCATTTCAGCAATCAGCCGTGCCGGGAATTCTCGTCCGAGTGACCTGTTGCAGACGGCATCCGTGCAGATACATTCAGCCGCGGTCGACGCGTTCCGGCGCACACCACCGGGATTCCCCCTGCCGCCGGCTGGGGAGAGTTCCGGGGGTGAGGTCTGACCCGGGTCCGCGAAGTGCGGTCCTGCGCAAGGGCCAGTAATAGGGGAGTTAGGCATGGCTCAGGGCACCGTCAAGTGGTTCAACGCGGAGAAGGGGTACGGCTTCATCGCGGTCGACGGTGGTGCGGATGTATTCGTCCACTACAGCGCGATCCAGATGGACGGCTACCGCACCCTCGAGGAGGGTCAGCGAGTGGAGTTCGAGATCTCGCAGGGCCAGAAGGGGCCGCAGGCGGACATGGTCAAGCTCGCCGTCTGATCTCGGCGCATCGACCACCGGCTCACTCAGCTCGCCGAGGGGCCCGTACCCGCGCACCGGGGTACGGGCCCTTCGTGTGCCCTCGCGCGTGTACGCGTACGCGTGCGCGTGCGCGTTCCGTGTGTACCCGGCGGCGTCCCCATCGCGCGCTTCGTAGGAGTGCACCTTCCGTCCAGGCGCTTGCACTCTCGGGGGTCGAGTGCTAATCATTGGCGTTAGCACTCTCCGAGTGAGAGTGACAGTTTTGGACCGTCGGTGAGGTCCGTCGGCCGGGTGGGGCAAGGAACCATCAGGCCGGTGAACCGTCCGTCGCGGGCGCCAGCGCGGTCCGGAGAAATCCTTCCCCCATAGCCTGAACGGCATGGGGGGACCCCCGACGTCCCGGGAGGACCACTTCACATGGCCAAGATCATCGCGTTCGACGAGGAGGCACGGCGCGGTCTCGAGCGCGGGATGAACCAGCTCGCCGACGCCGTCAAGGTCACCCTCGGCCCCAAGGGCCGCAACGTCGTCCTCGAGAAGAAGTGGGGCGCCCCCACGATCACCAACGATGGTGTGTCCATCGCCAAGGAGATCGAGCTCGAGGACCCGTACGAGAAGATCGGCGCCGAGCTGGTCAAGGAGGTCGCGAAGAAGACGGACGACGTCGCCGGTGACGGCACGACGACCGCGACCGTCCTGGCCCAGGCGCTGGTCCGCGAGGGCCTGCGCAACGTCGCCGCGGGCGCCAACCCGATGGCCCTCAAGCGCGGCATCGAGAAGGCCGTGGAGGCCGTCTCCGGTGCGCTGCTCGAGCAGGCCAAGGACGTGGAGACCAAGGAGCAGATCGCCTCCACCGCCTCCATCTCCGCCGCCGACACCCAGATCGGCGAGCTCATCGCCGAGGCGATGGACAAGGTCGGCAAGGAAGGCGTCATCACCGTCGAGGAGTCCCAGACCTTCGGTCTGGAGCTGGAGCTCACCGAGGGTATGCGCTTCGACAAGGGCTACATCTCGGCGTACTTCGCCACCGACATGGAGCGTATGGAGGCGTCGCTCGACGACCCGTACATCCTGATCGTCAACTCGAAGATCGGCTCGGTCAAGGACCTGCTGCCGCTCCTCGAGAAGGTCATGCAGTCCGGCAAGCCGCTGCTGATCATCGCCGAGGACGTCGAGGGCGAGGCCCTGTCGACCCTGGTCGTCAACAAGATCCGTGGCACCTTCAAGTCCGTCGCCGTCAAGGCCCCGGGCTTCGGTGACCGCCGCAAGGCCATGCTCGGCGACATCGCCATCCTCACCGGTGGCACGGTCATCTCCGAGGAGGTCGGCCTCAAGCTGGAGAACGCCGGTCTCGACCTGCTCGGCCGCGCCCGCAAGGTCGTCATCACCAAGGACGAGACGACCATCGTCGACGGTGCCGGTGACAGCGACCAGGTCCAGGGCCGCGTCAACCAGATCCGCGCCGAGATCGAGAACAGCGACTCGGACTACGACCGCGAGAAGCTCCAGGAGCGCCTCGCGAAGCTGGCCGGCGGCGTGGCCGTCATCAAGGCCGGTGCCGCGACCGAGGTCGAGCTCAAGGAGCGCAAGCACCGCATCGAGGACGCCGTCCGCAACGCGAAGGCGGCCGTCGAGGAGGGCATCGTCGCCGGTGGTGGCGTGGCCCTGCTCCAGGCTTCCGCGGTCTTCGAGAAGCTCGAGCTCGAGGGTGACGAGGCCACTGGCGCCAACGCCGTGCGCCTGGCCCTGGAGGCCCCGCTCAAGCAGATCGCCGTCAACGGTGGTCTCGAGGGTGGCGTCGTCGTGGAGAAGGTCCGCAACCTCACGGTCGGCCACGGCCTGAACGCCGCGACCGGCGAGTACGTCGACATGATCGCCGAGGGCATCATCGACCCGGCGAAGGTCACGCGTTCCGCCCTGCAGAACGCCGCGTCCATCGCCGCGCTGTTCCTGACCACCGAGGCCGTCATCGCCGACAAGCCGGAGAAGGCCGCCGCGGCCGCTCCGGGCGGCATGCCGGGCGGTGACATGGACTTCTGACCCGCACCGGGTCACTTGTCCTGAACGCTGTACGCCGAGGGCGGCACTCCCTGTGAAGGGGGTGCCGCCCTCGGGGCGTTGAGCTCCCCGAGCGCCTCCCGGCCGAAGCCGAAGAGGTACGTCGCCACGAACCCCGTCACGTATCCCACCAGCAGCCCCAGCGCGTAGACCGCCGCCGTCCGGCCGAGGCCGTGGTTGCCCTTCAGCAGGGGGAAGAGGGCCCAGCCCGACGGGCCGATGGCCGTGGCGCCGACCCTGACGCCCAGCTGGCCCAGCAGGCCCACGAAGCCGCCACCGAACGCGCCGCCCACACACGCCGTGACGAACGGCCGCCCCAGCGGCAGCGAGACGCCGTAGACCAGCGGCTCGCCGATGCCCAGGAAGCCGGCCGGGAGCGCGGAGCGGATCGTGCCGCGCACCGAGAGGTTGCGCGCGAGCCGGACGTAGACCGCGAGGGCCGCCCCCACCTGGCCCGCGCCCGCCATCGACAGGATCGGCAGCAGGACCGTGTAGCCCTCCTGCTGGATCAGCGTCGTATGGACGGGGATCAGCGCCTGGTGCAGGCCCAGCGTCACCAGCGGCAGGAACAGTCCGCCCAGGACGAAGCCCGCGCCGGCGCCGCCGTCGGCCAGCAGCCAGTCGGCCCACCGCCCGACGGCCGCGGCCGCCTTCCCCGCGGCGTACATCAGCCCGTACAGCGTGACCAGGCCCGTCACCAGCACCGTGAGCGTCGGGGTGACGAGGGCGTCCAGGGCCTGTGGCACCCGCCCGCGGCACCACTTCTCGACGCGGGTCGCCAGCAGGGCGGCGGCCAGAGCGCCGAGTACCCCGCCCTGGCCCGGCGTCAGCCGCTCCCCGAAGGCGCTGACCCGGCCGACGCCCCCGTACACCGTGATCGCCGCGACCGCGCCGCCCAGCGCCGGGGTGCCGCCGAACTCCTTGGCCGTGTTGCAGCCGACGAACACCGCGATCAGCGACATGAAGCCCGAGGCCACCGCGGTCAGCGCGGGCGAGAGGCCGGGCAGCCGGTGCAGGTCGGCCAGCAGCCCGCCGAGCCCGGCGACGACGCCGCAGCCGATCAGCGCCGGGACCAGCGGCGTGAAGACGGCCGCGACCCGGCGCAGGAAGAGCTTGCCCGGGGTGCCGTCGCGCGCGCCGCGCCCGGCGCGGATCGCCGCGCCCCGCTCGGCGAGGGCCTCGGCCGTGACCGGCGCGGCCGCGCCCAGCCGCGCCAGCTCGGGCGCCACCCGGGCGACGATCCCCGGGCCCAGCACGACCTGGTACGCCCGCCCGTCCTCGACCACGCCCAGCACGGCCGGCAGCGCCCGCAGCGCCTCGCCCCGGACGAGGGAGGGGTCGTGGAGCTCCAGCCGCAGGCGGGTCATGCAGTTCTCGACGGAGGCGATGTTCCCGGCGCCGCCCAGCAGCGGGAGCAGCGCGGCGGCGGTGGCGGCGGGGCTGTCGGCTGGGGCCATGGGGCAAGTCCCTTGCTCAGGGGACGCTCGTAACGGGATTCTCTCCCGCGGGTCAGTCCCCGGCGACCGCACGCAGGGCCGCGCGCAGGTGCCCGGCCGACTCCTCCAGCAGACGCGCGGCCGTGGGGCCGTCGACCCCGCCGAGCACGACGAGGATCGCGTTCTTCACCTCGCCGCCGGTCTCCGCCAGCGCTGCCTCCGTCTCCGCGTCGGAGGCGCCGGTCGCCAGGGCGACGATGTGCCGGGAGCGGGCGCGCAGCTTGTCGTTGGAGGCGCGGACGTCGACCATCAGGTTCCCGTAGGTCTTGCCGAGCCGGATCATGGTGATGGTCGAGAGCATGTTGAGGACGAGCTTCTGCGCGGTGCCCGCCTTCAACCGGGTGGATCCGGTGAGGAGTTCGGGCCCCACGACGACCTCGATCGCGTGCTCGGCGGCCGCGCCGAGCGGCGAGCCGGCGTTGCAGGACAGCCCGACCGTGAGCGCGCCCGCCGCGCGCGCGTGCGTGACGGCGCCGAGGGCGTACGGGGTGCGGCCGGACGCCGAGACGCCCACGACCGTGTCGGCCGGGCCGATGCCGATCGCGGTCAGGTCCCCGGCGGCCAGCTCCCGGCTGTCCTCGGCCCCTTCCACCGCCGTGACCAGCGCGGGCGCGCCGCCCGCGATGAGGCCGACGACCTGTGCGGGGTCGGTGTCGAAGGTCGGCGGGCACTCGCTGGCGTCCAGCACCCCGAGCCGGCCGGCCGTGCCCGCGCCCGCGTAGACGAGCCGCCCGCCGGCGGCCATCCGGGCCGCGATCGCGTCGATCGCGGCCGCTATGCCGGGGAGTTGCGCGGCGACGGCGGTGGCGACGGTGGCGTCCTCACCGTTCATGATCTTCGCGATGTCGAGGGTGGGCAGCCTGTCGATGTCCGCGAGCTCGGGGCGGAACGCCTCGGTGGTGAGCGCGGCGAGCTCGGCGCGGAGCGCCGCGTGGGCGGGCGAGTCCATGGTGCGGCGCCTTTCCGTGACGGGTCTGTGCCGGAGCGAGCCGGAACGAGTCGGAACAAGCCGGAACAAGGGGGGCTCAGCGGCGGGGGTCGTGCCGGTGGGCGAGGGCTTCGTAGGAGGCGGACAGGGCGGGCGCCGCCCGCTCGTACGTCCGCTGGGCGACGCCGATGAACAGGCAGTCCACCACGAGCAGTTGGCTGGTGCGGCTCGACATGGCGGCCGGGCGCAGCTCGCTCTCGCGGGCGGTGGAGGTGGTGAGGACGTGGTCGGCGTACTGCGCGATCTCCCCGTCCGGGCGGCCGGTGATCGCGATCGTCGTCGCGCCGTGCTCGAAGGCGACCCGCAGCGGCTCGATGACATCGGTGGTCCGGCCCGAATGGGTGATGGCGATGGCGACGTCACCGGCCCGCAGCTGCACCGCGTTGGTGACGGCCAGGTGGGGGTCGGCGGGCGCGTGCGCGATCATGCCGATGCGCAGCAGCTTCTGCACCAGGTCCTGGCCGACGAGGTGGGACGCGCCGATGCCGTAGACGTCGGTGCGCCGGGCGGTGGACAGCGCGCCGACCGCCGCCTCCAGCTGCGCGGTGTCCAGCGCCGCGGCGGTGTCGGCCAGGCACTGCGCCTCCTCGTGGGCGAGCTTGGCGACCACGTCGGTCAGCGGGTCGTCCACCGCGATGTCGGCCGTGACGGCCGGGGCCCGGCCCGCCGCCTGCTCGGCCGCGAGCGCGGCGAGGGCCAGGCGCAGGTCGCGGTAGCCGGGGTAGCCCAGGATGCGCGCGGTGCGGACGACGGTGGCCTCGCTGGTGCCGGTGCGCTCCGCGAGCCCGGTGACCGTGAGCGCGGCCGAGCCCGCCGGGTCGCCCGCCACGGCCTCGGCGACGCGCTGCATGGAGCGCGTCATCGAAGGTGCCAGCGTGCGGACCTTGGCGGCCAGCGCGCCGGGGGCCGGAGGTGTGGCGGCGGGTGCCTCGACGGCCATGAAAGTTTCTTTCAGTTTGCTGCTCACCTCATGAAAGGTATTTTCGGACCGGTGAGCCGTCAACCCTCCCCGTCCCGGACAATGGACCATATGGAGCTCGAACAGGCACTGCACACGGCGCGCGCCCTCGTCCTCGCCGACCTCATGGCCGGTGACGTGGCGGAGGCCGACGTCGTCTCCCTCGTCGAGGACGCGGTGGTCCACCGCCGGTGGTGGGTCGAGCAGTGGCCGGAGGGCGTGGAGTACGTCGTGGGGCTGATCGCCCAGGACGTCCAGGACGCCCTGCTGGAGCGGCACGGCCGGTGGCCCCTGTGCCCGGTCTGCACCGACGCCGGTGACCCGCACGCCCTGGAGGTCGAGCCCGAGCTCGGCCCCGACCCGCACTGGGCCTGCGCCAAGCAGGCGGTGCTGGTGGCGCGGGTGGGGTCCCTGGGGGCGGCACCGCGGTGACCCTCTACATCGACCCGCCGACCTGGCCCGGTCACGGCCGCATGTGGTCCCACCTGGTCAGCGACGTGTCGTTCGCCGAGCTGCATGAATTCGCCGCGCGGCTCGGGGCTCCCTCGCGGGCGTTCGACCGGGATCACTACGACATCCCGTCGACGTCGTACGGGCGGGCCGTGGGGATGGGGGCGCGGGAGGTTGGCAGCAAGGAGTTGGTGCGGCTGCTGGTGGCTGCCGGGCTGAGGCGGCCCAAGCATTCGCCTCCGGCGGGGGGTTTGCTTTAGGGGGTGGCCGGGGGGTGTCGTCGGGTGCGGGTTGCTTGCGCCTGCGGCGGGCTTTGTTCCCCAGCCCCGCCCCTTCCCGAAACTGGGGGCAGGCCCCCAGACCCCCGAAGCACGCTTCGCGCGCTGTCCTCGAACTCCCCCAGCTACCGCTGGGAGGTGCCCCCAACGGGCTGGGTATGCGGGCTACGGTCCGCACCATCCAGCCCGTCCGGCGTTTGAGGACGCGGCCGCAGGCCGCTCCCGCCGCAGGCGGCAACGGACCCGCAGCCGGGGGCCTGGGGCACGAGCCCCAGTTTCGGGAAGGGGCGGGGCTGGGGAACAAGCCCGCCGCAGGCGCAAGCAACCCGCACCCTCACGCCGTCAGTAGCTCAAGCTCCGTGCCGAGGTTGCGGCGAGCCGTCGGCTCCCACCGGTCGTGGCCCAGCGGCGTGCGGAACAGGCGCGGCAGCCCCAGCAGATGCCGCAGCACCGCCGCCCGGCCCTCGCGGAACGCCGCGTCCGGCACGAAGCCGTACTCCTCGCGGACCGCCGCCGCGTACGCCGCGTACTCCTGCGGCGCCCCCGCCAGCACCGCCAGGTCCGCGTCGCACAGCACCTCGCCGTCGCGGTCGCCGTCCGCCGGGTCGTGGGTCACCGTCAGCCGTACGAGCCGGGCGGTCTCCGCCGTCCGGTCCGCGTCGAGGCCCAGCTCCGGCAGGGCGCGCTCCGCGAGGTGCGCGCTGCGCTCCTCGTTCTCCGAGCGGTCCGGGCGGTAGACCGCGTCGTGGAACCACGCCGCGAGGCGCACCGTGTCGACGTCCTCCGCGTACGCCGCCAGCTCGTCGACCCGTTCGAGGACCGCCGTCAGATGGTCGACCGTGTGGTACCGGCGCTGCGGCTCCGACCAGCGGCGCAGCAGCTCCTCCGCGTACGGGCCGGGGTCCGGGGCGGTGGCCCCGCCGCGGGCCCGTACGACGGTGTCCCGCCAGCGGGCGCGCAGGGCGGGGCCGGACGGGTGCTCGGGCGTGTCTGCCATAGGCCAATTGTGGAGCACCGCTTTTGACGCCGGGCGCCGGTGTGGCACTCTGTGCTACATGTCTAGACCAATTCTCGAGGTCATCGCACTCACCCCCGAGGACGCGGCGGCGGCCCAGGCCGGAGGGGCGGACCGCCTCGAACTGGTCACCGACATGGCCGCGGACGGGCTCACCCCCGCCGTCGCCACCTTCGCCGCGGTCCGCGCGGCCGTCTCCGTCCCCGTACGCGTCATGCTCCGCGCCACCGACGGCTTCTCCGCCGGGACCGCCGCCGAGCTCTCCGCCCTCTGCGACTCCGCGCGGGCGCTGGCCGCCGAGGGCGCCGACGAGTTCGTCCTCGGCTTCCTCACCGACGACGGCCGGGCCGACCTCACCGCCGTCGCCGCCCTCGCCGAGGCGGTCGGGCCGCGGGCGCGGTGGACCTTCCACCGCGCCATCGACCGGGCCGCCGACCGGGACGCCCTGCGCAAGCAGCTCGCCGACTTCCCCGGCCTCGACACGTACCTCACCGCCGGCTCCGCCTCCGGCGTCGACGACGGCATCGCCACGCTGCTCGCCGAGGCGGCCCGGGCGGACGACCCCGGCTACGAACCGCGCATCCTGGTGGGCGGAGGCCTCCAGCTGAAGCACGTGCCCGTGCTCCTCGACGCGGGCATCAGCGGCTTCCACATCGGCGGCGCGGCCCGGCCTTCCGGGTGGGCCGGGCCGGTCTCCGCCGCGGCGGTGGGGGTGTGGCGGGAGGCGTTGGGCGCGTAGCGCCCAGGTTTCTTGTGGTCGGTGCTGCGGGTGGTAGTCGTCCGCACCACCGCTGCGCGGCGGTGTCCTCAATCGCCGGACGGGCTGGATGTGGCTGATGTGGGTGCGCAATTCAGCCCGTGAGGGCACGTCCCAGCGGTAGCTGGGGGAGGCGGACGGCCCGCAGCTAGGCAATGATCCGTCGGCCAGGTCTAGGTCAACTGCCCCGGCAACGGCTGCGCGTGAATGACCGTCAGGCCCGACACCGCTCGCGTCAGTGCCACGTACAGGCGGCGCAGGCCCGTTCGTTCGTCCGGTTCTCCCGACACCACCCGCTCCGGCTCGTCCAGGACGACGTAGTCGTACTCCAGGCCCTTCGCGAGCGTCGCCGGGACCAGGGTCAGGCGGGCCTCCGCGCTCGTCTCCTCGCCCGGGGCCAGGTGGGGCAGGCCGGCCGCCTCCAGTGCCGCCGCCAGGGCGGGGATGCGGGAGTCCGCCGCGATCAGGCCGGTCGAGCCCTCGTGCGCCAGGGCCGCCCGGCACGCCCGCACCACCTCCGCGTCGAGTTCCTCCGCCGCGACGGGCCTGACGGAGAAGTCGCCCGCCGCCTCCCGTACGGACGTCGCCTCGTTGAGCTCCGGCGCGATCGCGGGCAGGAGGCGGGATGCGTACGCGATGACCTCGCGGGGGACGCGGAAGCCCTGCGTGAGTTCCTCCACGGTGGCGTCCGGCTTGCCCAGGTGGGTCAGGGCCTCCGCCCAACTTCGGGTGGCCCACGGGGTCGTGCCCTGGGCCAGGTCGCCGAGGATCGTCGCCGAGCCCGTCGTGCAGCGCCGGCCCACCGCTCTGTACTGCATGGGGGAGAGGTCCTGCGCCTCGTCCAGGACCACGTGCCCGAGCGAGGGCGTGCGGGCCACCAGGTCGGCGGCCTCGTCGATCAACACCGCGTCCGCCGCCGACCACTTGGCGGACTTCACGCTCCGGGCCGGCTTGGCCATGAGGATCTCCGCGCGCTCCTCCGGCGTGAGGAGGCCCTCCGCGTGCTCGGCGAGGAACTCCGCGTCGGTGAGCAGCCGCAGCACCAGCTTGGCCGGGTCGACCTGCGGCCAGACGGTCTTGACCACCGCCTTCACCGCGGCGTTGCGGGCCACCGCGTCCTGCACGCGGTCGTCGGGCGCCTCGCCCGCCGCCTCCATGCGTACGAGCACGGCGTGCGCGATGCGCTGCGGCAGGGCGTCGCGCGCCGCTCCGTAGCGGATGTCGCGGGCCAGCAGCTCGCGGACGATCTCCTCGATCTCGTACGCCGGGACCCGCCACCGGCGTGAACCGCGCACGACGACGAGCGGCTCCGCCGGCATCGTCACCCCGGACCGCACGGCCCGGCGCAGCACCTCGGCCATGCGGGCGTCGCCCTTGACGCAGGCCGCGGCGGGGGAGTCCGCGCCGCGGACCTCGACATGGGCGACGAGGTCGTCGACGGTGGCCTGCGCGACGTTCAACTCGCCCAGCGCGGGCAGGACCTGCTCGATGTAGTGCAGGAAGGACCGGTTCGGTCCGACGACCAGCGTGCCGGTGCGGGCCAGGCGCTCGCGGTGGGCGTAGAGCAGATAGGCCACACGGTGCAGGCCGACGGCGGTCTTGCCGGTGCCCGGGGCACCCTGGACGCACACCGTGCCGCCGATGTCCGCGCGGACGATCTCGTCCTGCTCCGGCTGGATCGTGGCGACGATGTCCCGCATCGGGCCGACGCGCGGCCGCTCGATCTCCGTCTGGAGGAGCCGGCTCGTCCGCTCGGCGCCCGCCGTGTCGGTGAGGTCCTCGTCCTCGTACGCCGTCAACTCGCCGCCGGTGTAACCGAACCGGCGGCGCGTGCCGACGTCCATCGGCTCCTTCTTGGACGCCCGGTAGAACGGCTGGGAGACCGGCGCGCGCCAGTCGATCACCATCGGGTCGCCGTCCGCGTCGTGCACGTGCCGGCGGCCGATGTAGAACCGCCCACCCGTCTCCCGGCCACCACCCCTGCCGGAGGCGCTTCGCGCCGCCCCTTCCGATGCCGCACCCTCCGCCTGATCGGCGCCCGGCGCGTGCAGATAGTCGAGGCGGCCGAAGAAGAGCGGGGTGTGCGCGAGATCGGCGAGGGCGGTGATGCGGTCGTCGATCTGGCGTTGCAGGACAGCCGCGTTGACCCAGTTCGCCGTCACGTCCTTGATGTCCAGGGACTCGACGTCGGCACGCATCGCGCGCAGGGCCGCCCGGGAGGAGGAGAGATGGGCGCGCTCGCGTTCGAGAGGGGCGTTGGCATCGGTCACTTGCTGCGCGGGCACGGCATGGCCTCCGGGAGAGTGCTGTGGACGAGCGGAACCCGCCGGTTTCCGACCGGACAGGGGCGCTCCCGTAGCGTGCGGGAGGCGGCAGGACGGGCGATTTTAACCAGCGCGGAGAAGACGTGCGAATGATTTTCGACGCGCCCCTGGCCCGTCTCAGGGTCGCCGTCCGCCTTCCGTAGGGGACGGCATGCGCCTTGGGTCGTACGGAAGCGCCGCGGCGTTTACACCGGCAGGGCGATGTGACGAGGGGTGGCCGGAATCCATCATGGACGACATGACCACCGCATCCGCGACCCCGGACACCACTCCCTTCTCCTTCGCCGCCGCCCTCCGCGCGATCAAGGCCTTCACCGGCGCGGCCGTCAGCGTCGTCCTCCTCGGTCAGTACGGGGACGAGCGGCGCCGCTGACCACGCGCCGCACCGTTCCTCCGCAGGCCCCCCTACGCGTCCTCGCCCGTGAGCAGGGAATCCGCGTCCACGATGCGGTACGCGTAGCCCTGCTCCGCCAGGAAGCGCTGGCGGTGGGCCGCGAAGTCCTGGTCGACCGTGTCACGCGCCACCACCGAGTAGAAGCGCGCCTCGTGGCCGTCCGCCTTCGGCCGCAGGACGCGGCCCAAGCGCTGCGCCTCCTCCTGGCGGGAGCCGAAGGTGCCCGACACCTGGATGGCGACCGTCGCCTCCGGCAGGTCGATGGAGAAGTTGGCGACCTTCGAGACCACCAGGACGCTCAACTCGCCCTGGCGGAACGCGTCGAAGAGCTTCTCGCGCTGGGCGTTCGTCGTCTCGCCCTTGATGACCGGCGCGCCCAGGTGCTCGCCCAGCTCGTCGAGCTGGTCGATGTACTGGCCGATGACCAGCGTCTGCTCACCCCGGTGCTTGGCGACCAGCGCCTCCGTGACCCGCCGCTTGGTGGCGGTGGTCGCGCAGTAGCGGTACTTCTCCTCCGTCTCGGCCGTCGCGTACGCCAGCCGCTCGCTGTCCGTCAGATTGACGCGGACCTCGACACAGTCGGCGGGCGCGATGTAGCCCTGCGCCTCGATCTCCTTCCAGGGGGCGTCGAAGCGCTTCGGGCCGATCAGCGAGAACACGTCCGACTCGCGGCCGTCCTCGCGGACGAGCGTGGCGGTCAGGCCGAGGCGGCGGCGCGCCTGGAGGTCGGCGGTGAACTTGAAGACCGGCGCGGGCAGCAGGTGCACCTCGTCGTAGACCACCAGACCCCAGTCGCGGGAGTCGAAGAGCTCCAGGTGCGGGTAGATGCCCTTCCGCTTCGTCGTCAGGACCTGGTACGTGGCGATGGTGACCGGCCGGATCTCCTTCCTCGTGCCGCTGTACTCGCCGATCTCGTCCTCGGTCAGCGACGTCCGCTTGACGAGCTCGTGCTTCCACTGCCGCGCGGAGACCGTGTTTGTGACCAGGATCAGCGTCGTGGCCTTCGCCTGCGCCATCGCGCCCGCGCCCACGAGCGTCTTGCCCGCGCCGCAGGGCAGCACGACGACACCGGAGCCGCCGTGCCAGAAGCCCTCCACGGCCTGCTTCTGGTACGGGCGCAGGGACCAGCCGTCCTCGCGCAGCTCGATGGGGTGCGCCTCGCCGTCGACGTAACCCGCGAGGTCCTCGGCCGGCCAGCCGAGCTTCAGCAGCGTCTGCTTGATCTGACCGCGCTCGGACGGGTGCACGGCCACCGTGTCCGGGTCGATCCGGGCGCCCACCAGCGGCTGGACCTTCTTCGACCGCAGGATCTCCTCCAGCACCGGCCGGTCCGTGCACTCCAGGACCAGACCGTGCGTGGGGTGCTTCACCAGCTTGAGCCGCCCGTAGCGGGCCATCGTCTCGGCGATGTCCACGAGCAGGGCGTGCGGCACGGGATACCGGGAGTACGCCACCAGGGCGTCGACGACCTGCTCGGCGTCGTGCCCGGCGGCCCGCGCGTTCCACAGCCCGAGCGGCGTGACCCGATACGTATGGATGTGCTCCGGCGCGCGCTCCAGCTCCGCGAACGGGGCGATGGCGCGACGACACGCGTCCGCCTGGTCGTGGTCCACTTCCAGCAGCAACGTCTTGTCGCTCTGGACGATCAGGGGTCCGTTCAACGCTTCACCCATTTCTTCCGGCCAAACGTCCAGGGTATAGCGGTGGGGTGGGTTGCGGTCGTTTGTTGTCTGCGGGTTGTTCTTTGCCTGGGGTGGGGTGGCCTCAATCGCCGGCCGGGCTGGTTTGTGGTTGGGCCGGGGGTGTGGCCTCCGGGCTGAGGACCTGGAACGCGGTGCGTGGCGCTGTCTTACGTGTTGGGTGCTGTGACTACGCACCG